>CAZRTM010000002.1:76566-111955 GCA_964602995.1 uncultured Ardenticatenaceae bacterium | reverse complement strand
TGCCGTAAATCAGTGTGTGGCGCAGCTTCAGTCCCTGGCCGAGCGCGTGCTTGAGAAAGCCCAGATCCCCACAACGGCCAGCACATTGATGAACGGCCCTACGTCGGCTGAGTTTACTGCGGCCTGGAACGAAGGGGCCTGGCTCGTCACCTATGCCGGCCACGGCAGCCTGGAATTGTGGGGCAGAGATGATGTCTTTTCCAGCAGCGCCGTGCCAGCCCTGAACCCCAGCGGTAATGTTCCCATCGTCGTGCAGCTCACCTGTCTCAGTGGACTCTTTGCCCACCCTGAAACACAATCCCTTTCCGAAACATTACTGTTAGATGATGATGGGCCAGTTCTACTTGTCGGCGCCACCAGCCTCACACTCTCCGCTCATCAGGAGCCTTTCGCTGTCGCTCTGTTACAGCGATTACAGGACCCGTCAGTCGAGCGCGTTGGGGACGCTCTGTGGCAGGCAAAGCAGGAATTGGACGTCAGCAATAGTGGCCTACAGGAGATTAGCGATACCTTCGGGTTGCTCGGCGACCCCAGTACAATGATCGTCAGACCTTAGGGGAACGCGCTACCCTCCTTGACGCAGTCCCTATATCACTGTAAAACATCAAGCGCTACTTGGTGCCTGAATGCCTGGTAAAGAGTTCATTGGAGAGATTAATTGATCGTCGAAGAGAGTAAAGGACCTGGCGACACGGCTGCGATTACTAAGGGAAGGCAGGTTCCCTGGCTGCGTCTACTGCTCAGTTTGCTGCTGAGTGCGGGTGGGCTGTGGTTTATCGTGCGCGATATTAGCCTGGCGGAAATGGTTCTCGCCATGCGCAGCGCCCACTTACATCTAATTGGAGCCGGGTTCCTGGTCATTGCCGTCACGACCGTTGCCAAATCTTTCCGTTGGTGGCTTCTATTCCAACCGCGCTCCCAGGCGCCCTCTTTTAGCGCCCTGTTCTGGTCCCTGTCCCTGGGGCAACTGGTGAACACCGCCGTACCCTTCTTGCGCCTGGGCGAAGTTGCTCGCCTGGTCGACTTTGGCGAACAAACGGGAGGCAGCAAAGCGCAGGCGCTGGGCACACTGGTCGTGGAGAAAGTGCTGGACATGATTATGCTGGCCCTGACCCTCTTTCTCCTCCTTCCTTTTCTCGTCATTCCCACCTTCGTAAGCGATTCCGGCGTTGCGCTTGCCACTATGGCCCTTGTGGCCTTTGCCGGCCTCTACATTGTGGCGTTCAAGGGACAATTTGCTCTCAAAATCGCCACCATCGTCACCCGGCCCCTACCTGACCAGCTGCGCGAGAAAGTGTTAGGTATCATGGAGGCCGGCCTGCACGGCCTGACAGCATTACAGAATCCAGGCGTAACCCTGGCGCTTCTCCTGACGTCTGCTTTTATAGCGTTCCTTTCTGTGCTGACACCGTGGGTCCTCTTTCGAGCTTTAGACATCTCCCTTGGGCTTGTGGCAGCATCGGCCATCCACGTAGTCCTCACCATAGGAACCCTTCCCCCTTCGACTCCTGCCAAAGTCGGCGTCTTCGAATTTCTTGTTGCATTCATGTTGGCCTTCTTCGGCGTAGAGAACGCGGCATTGGTGTTGACCTATACGATCATTTACCATCTCGTCGTGGTCTTGCCCCAGATCGTATTTGGTGGCATCGCCGCAGCGCGAGGTGCAAGAAATGGCGAGCCCTGATAACGAAGGCAGACCGTTTGCCTCGGTTGTCGTTCCCGCTTTTAATGCCGAAAAGACCATTGGCGATTGTGTCGCCGCGCTGCAACAGCAGACGATGGACCGCCACTGCTACGAAATCATCGTCGTCGACGATGGCTCCGAAGATCGCACTGCCGAAATCGCAGAATCGGCCGGCGTCCGGGTGCTGCGCCAGCAACGGGGCCGCCCTGCTGCAGCCCGCAACGCCGGCTTCCAATCGGCTCGTGGCGAAATCATTTGCTTCACCGATGCCGATTGCTTCCCCGCTCCCGACTGGCTGGACAAGCTAACCGCACCCTTTGCCGATCCGGACATTATCGGCTGCAAGGGGATCTACGCCACCGACCAGAACTCCCTGGTTGCCCGCTTCGTGCAGGTTGAGTACGAGGACAAATACGATCTACTGCACGGCCAGCAGTATATCGACTTCATCGACACCTATTCGGCTGCGTATCGTCGCGAAGTGCTCATCGCCAACAACGGCTTTGACGAAACCTTTCCCTACCTCGAAGACCAGGAACTTTCCTTCCGTCTGGCAACCCGCGGCTATCGCATGGTTTTCCAACCCACAGCCGTAGTCCGCCACCATCATGCCGCCACCTGGGCCGACTACTTCCGCAAGAAGTTCATCATCGGCTTCTGGAAGGCGCAGGTCGTCCGCCGCTTCCCAGAACGGGGCATCAAGGACTCCCACACGCCACAGGTCATGAAAGTTCAGATCATGCTGATGGCGCTCACGCTTTTGGCAGCAGTCGCCAGTGCGCTAACCGTCTGGGCCGTGCCCTTCCTTCTCCTTCTACTACTGGCGTTCTTGCTAACAACACTGCCCTTCCTACGCAAGGCATGGGCCAGAGACCGGTCCGTCGCCCTGGCCGCCCCGGCTCTACTGGCTGTGCGCGCGCTGGCCCTGGGCGTCGGCTATGGCTGGGGCACAGTCAGACCCCAGGCCGGCATCACCGGCACACAATCCACCATTGGCGGCGTCAATTACGTCGCCAAGCGCACGCTAGATCTGGTGGGTGGTCTACTTGGCCTTGGTCTGACAGCCATCGTCGGGCCATTTATTGCCCTGGCCATCAAGCTCGATTCTGACGGTCCGGTCTTATTCAAACAGGAGCGGGTTGGACAGGGCGGCCGCCACTTCACCATCTACAAGTTCCGTTCCATGCACCACAACGCCGAAGAGGTGCTGGACGAGTTATTACCCATCGAAGAGATGGAAGAGCCTGTTTTCAAACTCATCGACGACCCGCGCCGCACGCGCACAGGCAAAATCTTGCGCCGCTGGAGTCTGGATGAGCTTCCACAATTTTGGAACGTCTTTAAGGGCGACATGAGCCTTGTCGGTCCGCGCCCCGAAGAAGTGAGGCTTGTGAACTACTATAACGATTGGCACCGTCGCCGCCTTTCTATTAAGCCGGGTCTCACCGGCCCAATGCAGGTAAACGGCCGTGGTGATCTGTCACTGGATGAACGGGTCCGGCTGGAGCTGGACTACATCGAGAATTATACATTGTGGCGGGACTTGAGTATCATTGCCCAGACTTTGCCTGCAGTTCTCAGGGGCAAAGGTGCGCGCTAGCCACTCCACTCACACTACCGAAATAGACCAGCAAAGCCGGAATAAAGCTACGAAACTTATTCCTCAGGTACGCAGCCTTCCGGCCCAGCTACGAGATGCTAATGCAGCGACTTTAATCTCTGTATTGACTTTGCTGCTTGTTTTGCCCGTCTACCTCCTGACTTTGCCTACAGACCTCACCTGGGCATTTCACAGCGCCGATGGCGCCGAGCTGATCACCGCCGCCGTCACGCTCGGCGTCCCGCATCCGCCGGGATATCCCACCTACGTACTCCTGGGGAAACTCATTTCTTTCATCCCTTTGGGCGTCGTCGCCTTCCGCTTTAATCTCCTCTCTGCCCTTCTCATGAGTGGCGCTGCTGCGCTGACCTCGGGGGCTGCATATCGCTGGGTAGCATCCCTGGAATCGAAGTATGAAAAGCCAGAGGTGACTGGTCGCCATTCCTGGGCTGCATTGGCTATGGGGCTGGCGTTCGCCTTTCTGCCGCTGATCTGGCAACAGGCCGTCGTCGCTGAGGTCTACGCGCTCAATCTGTTCCTGCTTGCCGCCCTCCTATTCACGCTGCTCGGCGAAAAGGGCAATTCCCGTGACTGGCTGAATGGCCTTCTCCTGGGCCTGGCCGCCACCAGCCACCTCACATCGCTCCTCGTTCTGCCACTAGTGCTACTCCTGGCCGGTTTCAGCCGCTGGCGTCGCCTGCTCATTGGATTCATCCTCGGGCTCTCGCCCTTCTTACTCATCCCTCTCCTGGCTCTGAGAGACGGTCCCGTCGTCTGGGGCAACCCCACAACTGTAGACGGTTGGTGGTGGCTGGTCAGCGCACAGATATACCGGCCAAACGTGCTGAGTCTTCCTCCTGCTCGCTGGTTACCGCGGCTGGTAGAATGGGTTGGTGAACCTTCCTTTCTCTTCCTGGTGGGCGCCCTCATTCTTTTGCTCATTCACCGGCGCACTTCTGCCCCTTCCAACAGGAAAGCGCGGCTTCTGGCTCTGCTCTGCATACTGGCCATCACTGTCTACGCCTTCTTCTATAACGCTATCGACGCCGCCATCTACCTTCTGCCTGCGCTGCTGCTCGTTGCCATCCTCGCCACGGAACTTGCACAACGGTTCAGCCGCCCCGCGCTGCTCTTGCCGCTGGCGCTGCTCGTGTTAAACTTCAATACTGTCAACACACATGCGCAGGCACCGGTGCGCAGTATGACCGAAGAAGTTTTGCACGACATACCGGCAAATGCCATGTTGATTACAAGTGGAGATAGAGCTACCTTCTCCCTCTGGTATTTGAAGCATGTCGAGGGGTACCGGCCGGACCTGATTATTGTTGACGCTAACTTGTTTGCATTCGATTGGTACCGGCAACGCCTTGCACGGACCTACACAGGGCTGGAGCGTTTAGAGAAGGATGACCTTCTCGCATTCCAGACTGCCAATTCGAAGGCGCACCCCTGGTGTACTTTTGAAATCGGCACTGGCTCGCCTCCTGAGCGTACCCTGACTTGTATTAAGGATTAACTGTGGATTATCCTTCTGAGTCTGAAGACCAGCAGAAATCAGGTGTTACATGGCTCCCTCCCCAGGCGCCAAAATGGCTACTGCTGGCAGGATTCTTGCTCATCGCCGGCTGGCTGGGATGGAAAGTGTGGCGCCTGTCACAACTGGCACTCTCCTTGCAGTCGCACCAGGAAACGGCCGAGCTTCTGATCGCCGACGGCTTTACCAACGTCGATCCGGATGCCGCCGAGCAGCTTGTACTGGGGCTACGGCGCGATGTTATAGCACTGAAGGCCGAGACCCGCCTCTTTTTACCCCTGACACCCTATCTGAAGTGGGTGCCAAAGGTAGGCCCCCTGCTCGCCGAAGCGCGCCCCTTACTCGATATGGCTGATTATGGAACAGAGGCTGCCACCTATGCCGTTCGCGGCCTGAAACCTGCGTTGGTCGTGCTACAAAGCAGCGAGGGCGGTGGCGAAGAGATGCTGGCCGAGATGCTCCCCATTCTAGAATCAGCCGAACCCGAAATGCGCCAGGCCAGTGCTGCGCTTGGCCGTTTTGTAGAAGCACGGAACGCTATCCAGAATCCTGAAGCGCTCCCCTGGCGCGTACAAACAGTTCTGCAGCAAGTTGACGACAAGCTCTATCTGATTGACCAGTTCCAGCTCATGCCCTTGCTCCCACAAATGCTGGGCAGTGAAGGACCGCGCACATACCTCATAATGGCTCAAAACGAGGACGAAACGCGCGCCACTGGCGGTTTCATCACGGGGGCTGGTCTGCTGCGGGTTGACGGCGGGCGCATCGTTGAGATGTCGTTCCAGGACTCGAACTTCGTCGATGACTGGGAAAACAAGCCTTATGACTTCCCGCCACAGCCTCTCTATCAACTGATGGGGCTTGAGCTATTTGTGTTTCGCGACAGCAACTTCTGGCCCCACTTCCCGACCTCTGCCGAGGCGGCCATGGAGCTATACGAGTATGGGCAGGACAGTGCACCTCTGGATGGCGTTATTGCCATCGACCAGCGGTTCGTAGCGCAGTTGGTCGCGGTCACCGGGCCGGTTAACGTCCCTGGTGTCGAGAATCCAGTGACCACTGGCAATGTGGTTGCTAGCTTGCGCGACGCCTGGGGCACGGAAGAGGGTGAGTCACTTAGGGAGTGGACGCCCAACCGCAAGGATTTTCTCGGTCCTTTCGCCCAGGCCCTGCAGCGCCAGCTCTTCTCCTCCCTCGATACCATCGATCCGCTGTTCCTGACCAAAACGATAGACGAAGCGATCGAGCAAAAACATTTGCAACTGTACATGCGCGATGCAGAATTGGCCGCGGTTCTTGACCACCTGAACTGGGACGGCCGCCTGGAGACACCGCCTAACTCCGACATGTTGATGGTCGTAGATACCAATGTCGGCTATAACAAGATTAGCCCGCTAATTCAGCGGCAGCTCGCCTACCAGGTAACCATCGCAGAAGATGGCACGGCAATGGCGAAGCTTACGGCTCACTATGAACATAGCGGAGAGGCCAGGGCGGACGAGATTTGCACCCAGGAAGTGCGCTACGAACCAAACCCAAGGTATGAGCAGCTCATAAGCGGTTGCTTCTGGAATTACCTGCGCGTCTATGTTCCGGCCGGAACGGATCTGGTAGAGGGTACAGAGCATTCCATACCCTGGGACAGCGTTTTCTTTGGGCAGGGCTGGCGTGGAGGCGCACAGGTGATAGGTGAACCAGGAGATCTCACGGCGTTGGCGAATTTCTTTGTGCTACGGCCCTCGGACTCGCTGGATAGTGTCTACCGCTACCGGCTGCCGCAAGTGGTCACAGAGCAAGAAGAGGTCAAGAAGTACCAGCTTTCAATTTTCAAACAGGCCGGCCTGTCCGCCGAACCTGTTACCATCCAGATCACACTACCCGACGGCGCAGAGCTACTTTCAGCCCCGCCGGGCGCAACAGTTCAGGAGCAAACCATCACGCTGGGACTAACTCACGAGGCAGACCACGTCATATCTATCCTATATCAGTAGCGACACCCGCTTTTGACATGTGGAGGCTTTCTTAAATGTCATCATTTCGATTATCAAAGTTTTTCATAGCATTCATCTTCGCTCTGATTGCTGTTATTTCACTGCAAACCGTCGTTTCGGCGGCCGCGCAAACAGTCCCCACCCGCACCCCAACGCCGCCCCCTGGGGAACCACCCGATGACGAGGATCCACCGCCTGACGACGAGGATCCACCACCCCCCGGTGGCAGCAATCCAACTGCCGTCCCCACCAGCACCAGCCAACCTCTCGCAACGAGAGAAGCCAGCGGGGCACAGGCAACACCCTCCACTGCTAATACCTTCCTGCCAACAGCTGCGGCCTGTAGCATGGATCCAACCATCCAATCCCTCTCCGCTGGCGTGAATGTCCGTTCCGGGCCGGGCACGGATTACGACCTGGTTAGTAGATTGCGACACCTTGAGGTTCGTCCGATCATTGGCCGAGCAGAAAATGCACCCTGGTGGCAAATCCGCCTTGAAGATGGCACAAATGGTTGGGTAGCCGACTCTGTTGTAGCAGTGAGTGGCTACACCGGCGCCGTGCCTACCGTTGATCCGCCGGAACTCCCCAATGGCAACACACCGACGCCTGGCGCCCCCTGGACCCCAACACCAGTGCCCAGCTGCACCCCGCAGCCGACAGGCACTGCGACGCCAACCTCAAGCGCCACAAGGCGAGCCTCGGCCACGCCGTCGGGAGTGGCGGGCGACGAACCACAAACAGGCATCATGGCTGAGACCAGCCGTACCCCGGAGCCGACTGCGACTGAGGAAACGATGGAAACGCCGGAAGTCGAGCCAACGGAACCGGTTGCTACGGTGACGCCTGCCCCCCTGCCCGGTGAGGAAAGCGGGGATACGGATGGTGGCTTCCCCTGGCTACCGGTTGCAGGCATCGGCCTGATCGTCGCTGCTGCAGTTATTTTCGTTGTACGTCGTGGTGCGAACTAAGTGCAGAAAGGTAACAGTCAATGAATTGGAGCGAACAACGCATTGCAGAAGGGGTACTGTTTACCGACATGTATCAACTGACCATGGCCCATCTCTATTTCCGCTATGGAATTCACGAGCGGCCGGCGCAGTTTGACCACTTCTTCCGCAGTTACCCTGACTATGGCGACCACAAGGCCGGCTATTGCATCAACGCTGGCCTGGAGTGGCTGCTCGACTGGATGGAGCAAGCCACGTTTCAAGAGCATGACATAGAGTATCTTCGCTCGTTAGAAGGGCCGCAGGGCGCCCGCTTATTCGAGGATGATTTCCTGGAATGGCTACGGGCACACCGCACTTTCTCAGGCCTGTCTCTACGAGCAATTGGCGAAGGTCGAGTTGTTCATCCCAACATTCCCCTCACCGTCGTTCAAGGCCCCCTGGCAATGGCCCAGCTTCTAGAAACCGCTCTACTCAACCACCTCAACTACCAGACGCTCATCGCCACAAAAGCATCGCGAATTCGAGGGGTAACCGGCGGGCGTATGTTGATGGAGTTTGGCATGCGGCGCGGGCACGAGCGTGGTGTCAATGCTGGCGCGCGCGCTGCTCTCATTGGCGGCGCCGATTTCACCTCCAACGTGGGTATCTCCAGGGTGCTGGGCTATCCGCCCAAAGGAACCCATGCCCACAGCATGGTCCAGGTATTCATGGCTCTTGGCGAAGGTGAGCTGGGCGCCTTCCGCGCTTACGCCGACGTCTACCCGGACAGTTGCATCCTGCTTGTAGACACAGTTGATACCCTCAACAGTGGCGTCCCCAACGCCATCAAGGTCTTCGAAGAGCTGCGTCGTAAGGGATACGAACCTGCCGGCGTGCGCCTCGACTCTGGCGACCTCGCTCACCTCAGCGTACAGACAGCGCGCATGCTAGATCAGGCCGGGTTTCCAGACGTCGCTATCGTCCTCTCCAACCAACTTGACGAACTGACCATCTGGCAGATCCAGACACAGATTGCCGAGGAAGCGCCGCGCTACGGGCTGGATGCGGACGCCGTTATTGGGCGGCTGGTTTATGGCGTAGGCACACGTCTCATTACGTCCAAGGATGATGCCGCGCTGGATGGTGTCTATAAATTGGTTGCGATCCAGAAAGATGGTGAGTGGGAACCGGCGATTAAGCTTTCCGAATCGCCGGTTAAAATTCCCAATCCCGGCGATAAACGCGTCTGGCGCATTTATGACCGCCGTGGCAAAGCGACCGCCGACGTCATGACATTACCCGACGAAGACCTGCGCGACCCCGAGCGTATCGTTCTCTATCACCCTACAGAGCACGGAACACGCCGCATAGTGCGTCAGGACAATATCTCAGAAGCAGAACCGTTGTTGGAAGAGATTATCGTAGCTGGAGAACGGGTCTACGAACTGCCTTCGATTGATGAGATGCGCGCGCGGCGAGATGTTGATTTGGAGCGGCTAGACACCGGCGTCAAACGACTGATGTACCCACACATCTACCACGTCTCCCTCAGTGAAGGGTTGTGGAATATGAAACAGGAGCTGATCCGCTCCATGCTAAATGAAAATGGAGCAGATGGGAAAAACCGTTCATTAATCCAGAATTCTTGATGGAGGTAAGAAACAATGACAACCAAAGAGGCTACTGATTCTTATCGCTTTCAAGCTGAAATCAAACAACTGCTGCAAATCCTCGTCCATTCACTGTACCAGGATCGGGAAATCTTCCTGCGCGAGCTGATTTCCAATGCCTCTGACGCGCTGACGCAGATGCACTTCCATATGCTGACCGACCGCGATGTGCATGACGCCAACGCCGAGCTAGCCATTCATCTGCAGGTTGAAGAGCGCGATGGAAAGAAATGGCTGATTGTGAAAGATTCCGGCATCGGCATGACACGTGAGGAGCTGATCCAGAATCTGGGCACCATCGCCCAATCCGGCGCTCGCTCCTTCCTCGAACGCCTCAAAGATAGCAACGACAGCCCGGGAGACATCATCGGCCAGTTTGGCGTTGGTTTCTACTCCGTATTTATGGTGGCTGAGGAAGTTCACGTCGTTTCGCGCAGCTACCGGCCGGACGCCGAAGCAGCCGTCTGGATCTCGAGCGGAGACGACAGCTTCCGTGTGGAAGCGGCGGAGAAAAGCGACCGCGGCACCGAAATACAGATCCACCTCAAGGAAGACGCAGAAGAGTTTGCCAGTGAATGGCGCTTGCGGGAAATCGTTAAGCGCCACTCCGATTTTGTCAGCTACCCGATTTATCTCGATGGCGACCAAATCAACCAGCAACAGCCCCTCTGGCGCAAATCGCCGTCAGAAGTGACGGATGAGGAATACAAGAACTTTTACCAGCAGATGACGATGGACTTCCAGGAGCCGTTGGCTACCGTCCATTTCCACTCCGACGCGCCGGTCCATGTGCGGGCCTTACTTTTCATTCCGGCAAGCCGCGACCGGGGCATCCTGGCGGCGCGCAAGGAACCGGGCATCAAGCTCTATTCGCACAACGTCCTCATCCAGGAGTACAACACCGACCTTCTGCCCAAATGGCTGGAGTTCGTCGATGGCGTCGTCGATTCCGAAGACCTACCGCTCAATGTCAGTCGCGAAACGGTGCAGAGCAACCGTTTCATGCGCAGCCTGGGCAAAACCCTGCGCCGGCGGCTGGCACGCACGCTGGAAGAAATGGCCCGAGAGGACGCCGAGAAGTACAATCGCTTCTGGACCGAGCACAACCGCACTATCAAAGAGGGGATGATCACAGATCCGTCCACAGTCAAGGACGTACTCCCCCTGCTCCGTTTCTACTCCTCAAAGAGCGACAATGAACTTGTGTCGCTGGACCAATATCTCGAACGGATGCCGCCTGAGCAGGACTCGATTTACTATGTCCTCGGCGACAGCGTGGCCGCCGTGGCTCATAGCCCGCACCTGGACCCCTTCCAGGCTCGTGGCATCGAAGTCCTCTACTGGGTTGATCCACTGGATGCCTTCATCGCGCCCCTTCTCAACGAGTATAAAGAGAAACCGTTTAAGAACATCGACGACGCCGGACTGGAGCTACCCGATATTGAGGAAGTGGAGGAGCCTGAAGCAGAGGAAACGGCCCTTTCGGAACCAGAATTGAACCGGCTCATCGGCCGCTTCGTCACCGTCCTTGGCGACCGTGTGGTTGAGGTTCGGGCTTCGAAACTACTCAAACGGAGTCCCATCCGCCTCGTCACTCCCGAAGGAACGGCCGGTCGCGAAATGGAGCGCATCTACCGGCTGATGGGGCAAGAGTACGAAGTGCCCAGGCGGATCCTGGAGATTAACGCCCGCCACCCACTCATCATTTCACTGGCTCACCTGGTCAGCAACCAACCCAGTGCAGCCATCAACGACCTGGCCATCGAACAACTTTACGCCGGTGCTTTACTTCGCGAAGGATTGCACCCCGACCCGGCTGAAATGCTACCGCGCATTGAAGAGCTGCTGGAAATTGCCACCCGGCACGAATTGGGCGAGCAGGCCATAGCGCTGGCTGGCGATATGGAGCTGACGGACGAAGAAGAGTAAAAGCAACTAACTGCAGGTGGTGTCCGCTCGTTTCTATGCTTAATCCTACGGCTCGTCGAGCAGGAAGTTGAGCAGCGAGCGGCCCACCTGTTGCGAAGCAAACACACGGTCTGTCTCTTCCACCACAACCACAACTGCATAGCGGGGAGCGCCCGCCGGCGCCAGCCCCATGTACCAGCTATTGGTGCTGGTTCCTGGCCCTGATAGCACCAGCGTGGAATACTCGGCCAGGGCCCCCTCATACCGCGGCAAGGCAGATAGAATGGCAGAAGCTGCCTGTGATGAAATCACCTCAGCGCCCGCTTTCTCCGGCAGGGTTCGCCATGCTCCTCCTTCTTCAAGTACGGCGCTCACAAGTCGCGGCGCCGGCAAACGTCCCTCATTCCCCAGAGCAGCCCAGGCCAGAGCAACCTGCATCGGTGTCACAGTTAGCTCTCCCTGTCCCAACAAGGCGTTTTCCATATCTGCGATGGCGCCATCAGCGGGCGCTGCCGTCGCCAGCGGCAGGTCGGGCGCCTTCAGAAAACCAAAGCGCTCGTAGATAGCAGTCAACTCCTCCCTCTGCAGCATCGGAGCCAATGAAAGAAGAGGACCGGGACAGGCATTCTGCAAGACATCCACCCAGGTGGCCTGGAGCGGTGGCTCGATACGGCACCGTTCTTCGTGTCCTTGAATAAGCACCATCTCCCCTGCCCCTTCAACCGCTTCATTAAGCTCTAACCAGCCACGATCAACGGCGGTTGCGAGAAGGAAGGGCTGTAAAATCAGCCCCGGCTGATACCGCCCCTGTGTGGCCCGGTTGAGCAATGGCGCGTCTTCGTCAGCGGCCAGCGACTCAAACTGTTCGTCGAGCCGGTTTGGATCGTAGCCTGGGTGGCTTACCATCGCCCGCACCGCGCCATCGGGAAGCGAGAGCAGGACCAGCGCGCCTTTCCGTTCACCCATCAGTGCATCGGCCGTGCGCTGCCAATCGGCGTTGAGCGTCAGCCGAATGTCACGACCACTCTGAGCCTGATGCAGATTCTGCCGCCAGAATGCTTCCCACACATCAGTGCTATCGCCGCGTAATATCTCATCATACCCTTCTTCAACCCCGGCCGTGCCGTAGCGGAAGGAATAGTAACCGACAGCCGGCCCGACGTTGGGAACGGCGTACACTCGCTCTAAATTATTGTCGGAGCCAGTTGTCTCGGCCAGAACCACCCCATTGCTATCCAGAATCTGGCCACGCCTGATGCGTAGCTCTGCTTCCACACGCCTGGGGTTGTCGCCTCGCTCGCTCATAGCCGTGGCGCGAGCCACTCCCCAGTAGGTGAGTGATAGGCTAACCAGCAGGAAACTGACCAGGATAACCAGATTAATTCGTTCGATACGCGCCGTGCGTTTGCGAATTTCGGACATAACCGTTTCGGACATAATCGGCCGGCTCACCCTAAGCGTGGTGCGGGCCAAGCCGCTGCGACAGGTAGAGCAGCAAACCCAGCATGACACCGCTGATGAGTAGAGAGCTGCCGCCATAGCTCATGAAGGGCAACGTGACGCCGGTCAGAGGCAGCAGCCTTGTCACACCTGCCATTATCAGAAAGGCCTGGATGCAGAAGAGGATGGTGATGCCCGCGGCAAGGTATACGCTGAAAGCACGGGGAGAAAGAGCGGCAATTCGCAGCCCTCTATATCCCAGGATAGAGAAGGCAGCAAGGACCGCAATGCTGCCGACCATGCCCCACTCTTCAGCCACAGCAGCAAAAACAAAATCGGAATGCACAACCGGAATGTAATAGGGAGAGCCTTGCCCAACCCCCTGCCCTGTCACGCCGCCGGCCGCCAGCGCATAAAGCGATTGCACAATCTGGAACGCGCGATCCGTAGCGTCGGGCCAGGGATTGAGCCAGGCCTGAACGCGAAGCTCTACCACTGAAAACAGAAAATAACCGGCAATACCCGCGGCAACCATCAGCCCCAATCCACCGGCAATGTAGCGCCATTCACCCGTCGCCAGATAGAGCAGTGTGAGGAAGGTAACGAAAAATATGGTTGCAGCTCCCAGGTCCCGCTGCCAGACCAACAGCAGGATCGAAAAGCCCCACATCACCAGCAACGGGGCCAGGAACGTCAGATGGGAGCGCCCATCGCCTGCAGTACCACGAATGCCCGAGAGTTGTTCTTGCTCGTCAAAATAACTGGCAAGGAAGACCACCAGAAGGAGTTTCAGCAATTCCGACGGCTGGAAGTAGACGCCCTCCAGCATTGGAACCTGGAGCCAGAGCGCGGCGCCCGCGCCGGAGGGATTGACCCCAAACAGCAAAGTCGCCGCCAGCAGCGCCAAACCAATAGTCAGCCATGTATAACGGTAACGGCGCAGCAAGCGCAGGTTGCGCGGTAAAATGGCAACTGCAAGGGCCGCCGCTGTAGCCATGCCCAGCCACAGCGTCTGGCGCGGCAAAAAATTCGGCGCCAGCCGGTCCAGCAAAATCAGGCCCCAGCCTGTCAGCAGCGCATAGAGGGGAAAAAGCAGCGGGTCACGCTTTGGGCTGAAGCGGTTCAACAAAAGGTGCCCGGCGCCGATGTAGCAGAGCCAGAGCAGAGGCGCCCAAAAATGGCTCCACCGAAGCGCACCCGTCAGACTCAGGCTAAGGGCTACGCTGTTCACCGCCATAAAGGCCACGGCCAGAAGCAACAAGAGTCGCTCCTGGCGTTGTGGGTCCGCCATGAGCCCTGGGAAAAGCAAAGCATTCATGGGTTAGTTGGCTCCCGGTGTAATCGAATTACCAATACAATTTCACAGCCGCCTGCGCTGCCCTTATTCCAGATATTTCTGTACCAGCGGCGCCAGCCTCTCCAGTGTCTCGGCCGGAATCAGGCTGCGGTTCGTAATAAACCCATCGCGCAACGCATTGTGCACAGGGTATTCCCCTTCCCATTCAGACATCTTGCCAACCAGATGGCGGATCGCTTCTTGTGCCAGCGTCGTATTGCGCTGCAAGGTCCGCACCACCATCTCCACGGTAACCGGCCCTTCACTCTCATGCCACACGTCATAATCAGTCACGTGCGCCATGACAGCGTAGGCCATTTCAGCTTCAGCAGCGAGGAACGCCTCGGGGCTTGTGGTCATGCCAATAATGTCCATGCCCCACCGGCGGTAGAGGTGCGATTCACCACGAGTGCTGAAGCGCGGCCCCTCGATGGTGATGAATGTTCCACGGTCATGGACGGTGCCGCCGGCCCGCTTGACGGCGTCAACCAGCGCGGCGCTCAATTCAGGGGAGAAAGGATCGGCTACGCTGACGTGGACCACCAGCCCATCTTGGAAAAAGCTTCGCTCCCGTTTATGGGTACGGTCAACCAACTGGTCGGCCACCACGACGTGACCGGGTGCGTAATCTTCACGCAGGGAACCACAGGCGCTGACAGCAATGATATAGCGCACGCCCAGCTTCTTGAGGGCGAAAATATTGGCGCGATAGGGTACCTCAGTTGGGGATAACGTATGCCCGCGTCCATGCCTGGGCAGAAAGGCAATACGGCGACCGTGGAGCGTACCAACGATGATTTGATCCGACGGCGGCCCAAATGGCGTGTCAGGCTGAACGCTCTCCACATCTTGCAACCCTTCCATCTCGTAAAGACCGCTACCACCAATCACCGCTAATTCTACATCCGTCATCTACTTTCCTCTTAACTCTACTGCGCAAAATCGCTTCATTATAACCAGTTTTGCCAGAAATTGCTCAGGATGAGCGCGAGCCACCCCCAGGGCGCTGTTGCTCATACTGCGCCAACGCGGCCTCCAGCTTTCGAATACGGCTGGTTGCCAGCCGCTTTATTTTCTCTACTTCTTCTGCACGAGCGCGAACCTGCTCGCGCATCTTATGTAGCAAAACCTGGCTTTCGGCCAGCTCAGCTCTCGCCTCAGCCAGCCGTCGTCCCTGGCTTTCCATTTCCTTATGATAACGGGCAACCTCCAGCTCCAGTGACTCAACCTGCGCTTCGCGCTCGCGCAACTGCTGGCGCAAAGTTCGCCCCTCTGCAGCTCGTTCTGCCGCTGACGGCTCACCAGCCTGCGGGCCATCACCAAGCTCCTTCAACTGTTTCGTCGCATCATAAAGCAGCTCTGAAAGATGGCCTGCTCGATTCTGCCACTTCTCAGCCGCGGCGCGCTGATTCTCCACTTCCTGCTCCATCGCCGCAACACTCTCTTCCCGTTCCCTAAGTTGCGACTGAGCGAACTGCAACTGCTCTTCTAAGGCACTAAGCGAGGTGCGATACCAGAGTATCTGGTCATGCTGCTCCTGCACTTCATTCTGCGCATCCTCAAGCAAATGCTCCAACTGAATCAGCCGCGTCTCTAACCTGGCGACCTCATCATCCTTCTCCGGCCGTGCCGCCTCAGCTCGCCGTTGCTCCTCTTGTTGCGCTGCCAGCGCCTGTTGCAGACGGCTGACCTCATCATCGCGCTCACGAAGCCGGGCATTGAGGCTCTCCACTTCACTCCCCAGCTGCACCATATCAGCCTTTGTCGCTTCCGCCAGCTCCTGCCATCGGACCAACGCCTCTTCCTGGTCCACCCCATGCTGCACGCTGGCCTGCAGGGCGCCTTCCAGGCTCTCGACCCGTCCCGACAACTTCTCTGCCTGGCCCAACGCAACAGTCAACCGCTGTTCCAGGTCACGAATCTGCAGCTCCGCTTCCAGCAGCGCTGCTTCTCGTTGCTCCAGAAGTTCTCGCGCATCATCAGGATCCCGCGGGTGCTGCTCCACCCGTTCCTGATACGCCTCCAGCCGTGCGATTTTTGCCTGTGCTGCACTCAGCGCCTTTTGCAGGGCCTCAGTGTGAAACGCCTCTGTTTGTTGCAAAGCCTCAGCACTCTCATCCGCCAGAACGGCTTCTGGTGACGATGCCATCTCAATATCAGCTTCTGCCACCATTGCCAGCTCCTCATTCCCCGACCCTGGCAGCTTTTCCTCAACCCTGGAGGCCTGCTCCTCGTCCTCGCCCGCCATCTCCAGCAGTCGCGCCACAGCGGCCCGCAGCTCGACCTGATCCAGCAGCGCAGAGCCTTCGCTCATCTCGCGGTTCAGTGATTGGAACTGGTCCGCAGAAAGCATAGTCAGGCGGCCCCGAATCTTACCTTCCGGCTCTGTATCAACCTGCACTGCCACCACATCACCACGAAGCTGCCCCCCGGCATTTACGCAAAGTCTGGGCGTCAACACATACCCCTGCAGGAGACCGGCAACCCACACTTCAGGCGCGCGCACATTGCCGTGTAAGGTGACGCCGGGTGCGATGCGCAGCGGCCGATCGCTATCCACATCGCCATAATGCGGCTCTGAAATCTCTAAGACATTTCGGCTCCGCCTGAAGAGATTGCCCCAAAAGCTGCGTTGTTTGTCTATATCGTTGGGAGCCATCGTTCAGCAGTTGCCTCTTCACTGCGAGACGTTACCATTGTTTTTAAGCCGTTCACTCTATTTTATCGCTTGCATCCGGTAATGCACACGTCACCTAGGTCCTGCCTGGACAGGCCACCAACGAAAGCTGTCATTCTGGCCGCCGGCCGGGGTCGCCGCCTCATTCCATATACCGATCACAAACCAAAACCTCTCCTCGAGGCTTCGGGGCGCCCACTCCTTGCCCACATCCTTGATGCTCTGGCCGTTGCCGGCGTGAAAGATCTCTGCCTTGTCATTGGGTACCTTGGCCGACAGATTGAGACATACCTGGAAGAGGCTGACCAGGGGCAGGCCAGCCCGTGGCCCTTCACCATCTCCTTCCGCCGGCAAGAGCAACGCCTGGGCACGGCGCACGCTCTATCAACTGCTATCGATTTCCTCACCGCGCCATCCTTCGTTCTGGCAGCCGATTACATGCTGCCCTCGGATTATCTACTGCAGTTGAAGCAAGCCTACTGCGATACCCACACCCCACTCGCCGTCAGCCTAAAGCGGCTGCCGCCTGATCAGTTGGCCCAGAGCAGTAGCGTTGCTTTCGGCGCGGGTGGTCAGATTACGCGCATCGTAGAGAAACCAGACCCGGCCAACGCACCCAGCAACCTTGCGGCCTCCCTCATCTATATTGTACCGCCGCAAATCAGCGAATATCTGCACAATGTCCCCCTCTCCCAGCGAGGAGAGTATGAGATCGTAGACGTCATCAACCGCATGATCGCAGATGGCATGGCCATCACGGGTCTTGAACAGCCACCACCACCCGAATGGCAGCCTCCTGAGTAATCCATGACGGAAGCAGTCAGGTTCTCCTATGCCTTCTGCTTGTAACCTTGTCATAACTTTGATACACTGCGTGAATGCGAGGGAAGTGTCGCGTCGCCGGGTTCATCCTGACAATCATCACCATGCTCACATTTGTGACCGTGCGAGCACCACTGTTGGCCGCCCCGGCCGAACAGCCAGGTTTCACGGGCCTTGCCCAAATTGATGGGCCTTTACAGGTGGCAGCCTCAGTCTCTCCACCGATTACCACGCCCGGCGCCGAAGTCACCCTTCGCCTGGAATTAACCAATCCCCTGCCACACAGCGCCAGCCCTGAAGTAATCCTTGCACTGCCCTCCAGCCTTTCCTCCGCTTCTAACCGCTATCCGCCGGCCACGACCTTCAACTTTCAGAGCAACCGCCTTAGCTGGCAACCGGTAGTTGAAGGTAACGGTGGCGTTGCGGAAACGTCCTACAGCTTCAAAGTTGGCGTCGCCGACCTTACCCGTCCGGAACAGGCAATCAACGTCATCCTCAACTATGACGGGAACGAATACGCCACCGTTGTCACCTTCTGGTCGGGCCTGCCACCCAGCGCTCTCATCTCCGTGGAACCGCCCGTTGTTTCCGTTGGCCAGCCAGTGGCTCTGACGGCGATGGTCAATGGCTCGGGACCGATCACTCAGAGATGGAACCTGGGCGATGGCCGGGAAATTAGCAGCAAAGATCCGGTCGTCGTCTATGGCAGCCCCGGTATCTACGACTTGCAGCTCAAAGTATCCAATCCGCTTGGAGCAGCTACGGCGCTGAGCGCAGTTACCGTTGTCTCCGAACCAACGGCCGCCTTCTCTATCTCCGACGACGTTGTCACGACCGGTCAGGCGGTGTACTTTACGAACCAGAGTGGCGGCGAACGACCGCTCTCTTTTAATTGGGACTTCGGCGACGGGGCCACTTCCACAGAGCCAAACCCCTCGCACCAATACTCAGCTCCGGGCCGCTATGAAGTGCACCTGACAGTCACCAGCCAATACGGGCAAGCCCAGTTGACCTTGCCTGTGACTGTTGGTGCTGCACCGGTGGCCGATTTTGTGCTCCCGGCAGAAACGGTAACGGGTCAGCCCATTGACCTGCAGGCCTTTACCGACGACACGGTCAACAGCCTGCAATGGGATATGGGTGACGGCCGCCTTTATAACGGGGAGTTGATCCGGCACACGTATCACCAGCCTGGTGATTATCAGGTCACGCTTGTTGCCGGCAATGAGTATGGCGAATCAACGATTGTCCACTCCATTCGCGTGGGCGCCGGAATCTTCAGCCATTACGTGCCGCTGCTGGCCGTTGGTTCAAATGGCAATGAGCCGCTACCAACGACCATTGCGCCCCCCATCGACCCTGGCCTCATTCAAGAGAATCCACCGCCTGCTGAACCCACCTCACCCGACAGCTCTGCGGCGCCAGATGCACTACCACAACCCATGCCCGGGCAGAGCGTCTCCCCTGGCGGCGCCAGCGCCAGCCCGGGCAGCGGCGACTTCCAACCGGTGACCTTGCCTCCACAGTCACCGCTCCCGGAAAACGCCTCCCCATCAGAGCAGTTGCTGTGGTATATCAACGAGGCCCGCCGCCTGCACGGGCTGCCTCCCCTCGACTATAGCTACGAGCTAACCGTTGCCGCCCAACATCACTCTCTGGATATGGCCCAGCATCCAGAAGTGATGCACGAAGGCTCCGACGGCTCCCGCCCCATTGAGCGGCAACAACGGTATGGCTACCGCGGCATTTATGGCGGTGAAGCTGTCGCCTGGGGTTGGGAAAGCCCCATCCCCGTGGTCGAGTTCTGGGTCAACAGCCCGCCACACCGCGTGCTGATCCTGAACCCCAATGCCAGGGAAGTAGGCATCGGTTTCTACGCCGACGGCGCTGCACCTAACATCTGGTATTGGACCGCGGAGTTCGGGATCCGCCTTGAGGAGCCAGAACCGATCCTTCCCTGATTAAGCTTGATCAAGGCCGCAGCTTCCGAGCCAATAACTCCTTCAGTGTTGGCTGCCCAATCACCTGCAACTCATAGCGCACCCGCTGTGTCGGCTGCTTGATATTAATCAACCGTCCCAGGTCAATAGGTGTGGCAATCAACACCAGATCAGCAGGCGTGTTATGCACCGTCTCTTCCAGATCGGCGATCTGCTGCTCACCGTAACCCATGGCCGGTAGAATGCCCGCCGCGTTGGAAAACTTTTCATAGGTGTCGACCAGCGAGCCAACGGCGTAAGGCCGCGGATCAACAATCTCAGCGGCATCAAAGTAGTTGGCAGCCAGGTAACCCGCCCCGTAAGCCATACCGCCATGAGTCAACGTCGGCCCGTCCTCAATCACCAGCACCCGCTTGCCACGAATGGCATCCGGATCGTCGACGAAAATCGGCGATGCTGCCTTCACGATATGTGCGTGGGCATTGACCTCCCGCACATTCTGCTGTACCGCAATCACGCCCTCGTTGGAAGCCGAATCAACCTTGTTAATCAGCACAATATCAGCCATGCGTAAGTTCGTTTCACCTGGGTGATAGCGCAGCTCGTGGCCCGGCCGGTGCGGATCAGCTACGACAATATGAACATCCGGCCGGTAAAAGGGCAGGTCGTTATTGCCCCCATCCCAGACAATAATCTCGGCCTCCTCTTGCGCCCTTGCCAGGATCGCATGGTAATCGACACCAGCGTAAATGATGACGCCCATCTCCACGTAAGGCTCATACTCTTCCCGCTCTTCAATGGTACATTCGGCCTCGTCCATATCCTCATACGATGCAAAGCGCTGTACTGCCTGCGCCTCCAGGTCGCCATAGGGCATCGGATGGCGCACAGCTACAACTCGCTCATAGCCCAGCTCTTGCAACACCTGCACAACGTGGCGCGATGTCTGGCTTTTTCCGCTGCCTGTACGCACGGCGTTGACCGAAACGACCGGCTTCTCTGCCTCCAACATCATGTGGCCAGGGCCTAGCAGCCCAAAGTCGGCTCCGGCCGCCAGCACCCGAGAGGCCAGATGCATCACGTGTTCGTGCGACACGTCGGAGTAGGAAAAGATGACCTGCCCGACGTTATGTTCCTGAATCAGCTCCTCTAGCTGCGCCTCAGGATAGATGGGAATTCCCTCGGGATAAAGGTGGCCACTAAGGCTGGCCGGATAGCGGCGGTCTTCAATATTGGGTATCTGCGTTGCTGTAAACGCTACAACCCGATATGCCTCATTGTCACGATAGAAACTGTTAAAATCATGAAAATCTCGTCCGGCCGCGCCGGCAATAATCACTCGTGTAGAATTGTTCGTGGACATTACACCTCTCTTAATCTCCCCCGCCCCAGAAGTCGCTCAATGATATCTCACCGCCACTTTTTACACCAGAAGGGAGTAAGCTATCGCTTGCTCAGCTCAGGCCGGCGAGGAGCTTTTTATTATGACAAATGAAGCTTGTGTTGATATTATGCAAAGTAATGCTATAATCTCAGAGGCGTTGATGACATAATAAGTTAAGATGCTTCCCGTTGTCCAACATTATCCGACAGATACATAGCCCAGAAGTTTGCCCGCGAGTCAAGACCATAGGAGTAGCAGGCGATGGAAGACCAAATCTTCGCCTTTCTTGATGTTGTGAAGCGCGAATATAAATATTCGGAGAACACGACTGCGGCCTATAAGAATGACCTCAGTCAGTTCTACCGTTTCCTGGAGTCAGAACATCCTTCCATCGACCAGTGGAGCGCTGTTGGCGATGACATTGTAGGGGAATACGTGCGCCACATGAAAGAGCAGCCCTATGCCTCATCGTCAGTCGCGCGCAAAGTGGCAGCCATCAAATCATTCTTCAACTTTCTGGCCAAGCGCAGCCTGGTGGATGACAATCCTGCAAAAGAGGTTGACTCGCCTAAAGTACAGAAACGCCTGCCTAAGACTCTATCATCTGAAGACGTTGGCAATTTGCTCGCAGCGCCCAGGGCCGAGAACTCGCCAAAGGGGCTGCGCGACAGCGCCTTGCTTAACCTCCTCTACGCCACAGGCATGCGCGTCACCGAGATCGTCTCGCTCCGCGTGCAAGATCTGGATCTGGACAAGTCCGCCTTATACTGTCCGAGCAAGGACGGACAGGTCAGGATGTTACCCTTTGAAGAAGAGACCAGAGAAATCCTCGATGCCTATCTGGAGCGAGGCCGGCCCCACCTGCTGAAAAACGAGGAGGAAACTGCTCTTTTCCTGAACCATCGTGGCCAACAGCTTACGAGGCAGGGTCTATGGCTAATCATCAAAGCGTACGCGCGGCAGATTAAACTTAGTGGAGACGTAACTCCCCATACCTTGCGCCACAGCTTCGCTGCTCATAAGCTGGAAAGCGGCGCCGATCTACAGCGCATCCAGCAATTGTTAGGTCACGCCAATATTTCGACCACCCAGATCTATGCGCAGATCGCCGAGGACGAGGAAGAGTAGGCAACTGGCCTTTCCTCCTGGTGTTGCAACAGGATAACTTCTATGGACTCTTTCATTACTCCTGAACAGATCACAGAAGCAGCAGTTGCCATCAACGAACAAACTAAATACCGGCCGGTAATTGGCATGGTTTTAGGATCCGGCCTCAGTGGCCTCGCCAGCGCTGTCGAAGCGGCGGACATCATTCCCTTCAACGAGCTGCCGCACTGGCCTGTCTCTACCGTAGCTGGGCACAGCGGGCGGCTGGTCATTGGCAAGCTGGAGGGCAAAGAGGTACTGGTGCTCCAGGGCCGCGTCCATTATTACGAAGGTTACTCCATGAGCCAGATTACGATGCCTGCTCGCGTCATGCACCGGCTGGGCATCGAGACCTTCATTGTGACCAACGCGGCAGGCGGCCTCAATCCCCAATTCGAAGCCGGTGACCTGATGCTGATTCGCGATCACATTAACTTCCCCGGACTGGCCGGCCGCAACCCGCTGCGCGGGCCGAACGACGACGAGGCAGGCCCCCGGTTCCCAGATATGACCGAACCGTACGACCCTGACCTGCGCCGCCTGGCCCGTGAAGTTGCTGCGGACGCCGATTACACTCTGCGCGAAGGCGTCTACGCCTTTGTGGGTGGCCCCAGTTACGAAACGCCGGCCGAATTGCGCCTGTTGCAGACGGTCGGCGCAGATGCAGTCGGGATGTCCACCGCACCCTCTGTCGTCGTGGCGCGCCATAGCGGCATGCGCGTTCTGGGCATTTCTACCATCACCAACATCGCCACACCAGACCCCAAACCCGGGCAGAAGACAACGCACGAAGAAGTGCTCGAGGTTGGTAAACTGGTCGTCCCCCGTCTTACACACCTGCTCCATGGAGTTCTAAAGCGATTGTAACAGCTCGCAACCCTGCGCTGTTGCATCCCACTGACTGGTCGCCTCCCGAATAATGGATCGCCTCTACGTCTTCCTGATACGCAACGACGTATGGATATACATCCTGTGCGCGCTGGGCCTGCTCTGGTTCACCAGCGAGTTTCTGCGCTCACAGGGGGCCTTGCGCCGCGCCGTCTTCCGCCTGGAACGGGAGACTGCCCTGCTCGTCCGCAACAGAGCGCTATTCTTCATGGTGCTTCTCGGCAGCATCGCCGCCATCGTGGCCTACGTCAACATTGAAGTGCGGCCTAACCTGCCCCCTGAGCTACTCCGGCCACCTACGCCCACCTTCGAGCCTGGCTTCGGCCCGCAACCCACGCCCACGGAAGAAGAGACTGAAGACCCAGAGATTGCTCCATCTCCCACCTCTCCCCTGCCACCCACGGTGACTCTCTCCGAAGCAGAAGGGGGCGCGCCAATCACCGACACGGAAACCCTCTCCACGACCGTGCCGGCCGATGCCACCAGCCAATCACCCGCTGAAGGCGACGAGCAGGAGGGCGAACAGCCTCCGCAAGCACCGGTTGCCGCTTGCAGCGAAGACGCCAACATTACCGATCCTCAACCAGGCGCGACCATTCGGAATGTGCTGAACGTCTTCGGAACGGCCAATACAGAAGATTTCGGATTCTACGAACTGGAAATACGTGGTCCCCAGACCAACGACCTTTGGGGTCCACTTCTGAGAACGGTGGAAACACCAGTCGACGAGGGCATCCTCGGCGGCAACCTGAACCTCACTGAGTGGGCTCCCGGCCCCTACCAGATACGACTGACGGTCACCAACAGCAACGGCGACATCACTAACCAGTGCAGCGTGGACGTGCGCCTGGACAATTAGACGCCTGGACAAGCAAGCGCTGGCTTACTCCTCAACCTCCGCCTCTGCCGCATCCTCATAAAAACAGAGCATCGTATTGCCATAGGTGCGCTGGTCAAAGAGGGTCAACCTTTCCAACGGCAGCTCCTTATACTCGCGCGGATCGATCTGCACGATCACCATACCGCGCTCCTTCAAATAGCGCCCTGGCTCCGCTTCGATCACCTTCAGCACCTCCTCCCAGACGCCATGATACTGGGGCGGCGCTACGAAAATGACGTCAAAGGGGCTGATGCTAGAACGGCGCAGATAGGCAAATGCATCAATCTGCAGGACCTGCGCTCCTTTTTCAAGCCCTGTATGTTTTAGATTGTTGCGGATCGTGCGAATGGCCGCCCGCGCCGTGTCCAGAAAAACGACCTCCGCTGCGCCACGGCTTAAGGCCTCAATCCCCACCTGTCCCGTGCCCGCAAACAGATCCAGCCAGCGCGTTTCCGGAACGTAGAACGGTCCCAGCAGGTTGAACATGCTCTCTTTCACGCGGTCCATCATGGGCCGCGTCGTATCGCCGGGTACCTTCGCCAGCTTGCGTCCTTTGGCCCGGCCGCTAATTACTCTCATCGGCTCACCTCGTCACTTTGCAGCAACTGTCACTCCAAAACTCGGATGCTTAGGATCTCATAGTGGTCGCCTAACTGTTCCCCGTTCTCGTCCACCAGTGGCAGGCGCCACCCTTCGTCCTGCACCCACATGCCCGTTGACAAAGTGTAGAGACCAGGCCCCGTTTCTGCAGGGACCACAATGCGGTGCAGGTCCCGTACATATTTGTCTGGCGGCCAGCGCCTCGTGGGAAAATCACCGGGATTCAGCTTATCCGACTGCGCTACAATCGTGCCATCAGAGCGCGTGAGATGCAAAAAGACCTGGAAGTTAATCTCCATTGCTTGCTGCGCTTTCCAGAACAGCGTCACTTCCACTGTCTCCCCCGCCCTCACGGTGGCCGGCGCTGTATAGCCAATCAACGCCAACTGACCATCAAAGTTGCTATAGACGTCATTCTCCGCCGGTTGCGCAACGTTCCCTGTAGATTGGTAGTGGAGCAGACCCATTGGCGAGAGGACAAGATAGCTGGCAAACACCACCATGACGGCCCCCGCAACGTAAAGCGTCATGTGCCGGGAAGCTGGCTGCACCCCAACCGCCGCCCTTTCCGGTTCCCAGGCCCACTTGCCCTTCGGCTTTCTACTCACTATACGAAATATGAAAGCTACGCCCAGCCCGGCCAGCACTACACTGATGCCGCTGACCAGCCAGGACAACTTGCGCATCGGCGTTTCCACAAACGCCACCTCCACCACATGCTCGCCTTCCGGAACAGGCGCCACCAGAAAGCCTTCTGGCCGCCCCAACTCAGTCTCTACTTCCTCACCATCGATGCGCACCACCCAGCCGGGAAAGTCAAACTGGAACAGGCGCAGCAAGAACGAATCACCCGCGCGCACGTGGTAACGGGTTAGCAGGGGGCGCACATGCTCGGTCTCTATAGTGACCCCTTCCGGCACTGTGGCCCAATTCACGCGGTCCAGCGGGCGCTCTACAGCGAAGTCAGCCAGCATCTGGTCCACCGGCCGCGGAATTGTATCCACCGTCGCCGGGACGAAGTCGGCTGTCGATGTGGTGCCCAACCAGCGCCCTTGCCTCTCAATCTCCGACACCGCCCGCGCGCTGGTATCCCATGGTTCAGGAGCCCACGGCGCAACTTCGGCCAATGGCAGGGCCAGAAAAAGAATCACAGCAACGGCCAATGCCGGTAACCAGGGGCGATTCTGTTCAGTGCCCGTGCCACCTGCCATATCATTCCCGCTCGCTACACGAATAACCAGCAACGAATCAATGCCAATTCCGGAAAGCACAGCCAGAACGGCCGCAGTTGGCCCCAGCAAGCGCCAGGGAAATTGCATGTAGGGTAGCAGGGGCACACTTTCCCATATGGGCGTTGAAATGGGCAACATGAGGAACAGCAAAATCAGGGCTGCAAAGACGAAGAAAAGCCCACGGCTACGCAACTTTGCCCAGCCCAGCAGAATGGCAACCACCCCAACCAGCGCCAGCAGCCACTGCGCAATGCCCAGGTTGAGGGTGAAGGCCGACTCCGTTGCGCCCCAATCGAGCAGAGCCGTGGGGCCAAACAAGCGAGCGGCGCTTAGAAAGTGATTGCGGAAGTCAAAGTGGCCCCCGTCGCCAATCAGCGTCGAGAGGTTCACAGCATCCTGTTCCAGAGCCACGGGGAGCCAGAAAAAGGCAGCCAGCCCTACTCCCAGGAACAGGGCAGGTAACGTGTGCCATTGCGTAGCCTTAGCCTCTGCCCCTGTGCTGTCTATCTGTGCCGCCAGGAGTTGCCACAGCGCCCATGCCAGCAGAAAGGCAAAGAAGACCATAGCCATCAGATTGTGTGACAGGATCAGCCCGGCCACCAGAAGCACCGAAGCGACCCAGTTGGCCGCCGATGGTGACCGGCGCAAGCGGTCCACAGTCCACAACGCCAGGGCAAACGCGCCAAAACTGATGCTTTCGGCCAGGTCACCCCGGGCATGTGGATCCACGTACTGGATGTATGGCGCGTAGACAAAAGCCGCCGCGGCCACGTATCCTGCGGCGCGCCCCCAGTTATCGCGCACAAAGCCGTACATACCGAGCGCCGCCGCCAGCAATCCGCCTACAAAAACCACTTTGATCGCGGCCACCGCATCAACGCCGGGCAGCAGCTCAAAGGGCAGTCCAAGGTAGTAGCTCAGCGGCGCATAGTAGTTGAAGATGGGATAGCCATAGCCAAAGTAGAAATTGGGCGCCCAACGCGGGTAAAACTCCCCACCCCGCACCAGACGGCTCAGCTCCGCCAGGCGGTAGATGTGCAGCTCGGCGTCTGTTTCATGGGGTAATCCCGGCCGGGAGAGAAAAGGCCAGACGGCGATCAGGCAAATGAGCAGAACCAGGAGCAACCCAGGATCTGCCCGTCGTATGCGGCTACGCAGGCGTGTCAGCAACTCTTCCAACAGCGGTATCGTTACATACAAAGACGTGAAACGCAAATCACCTTTGCGCCTCACGTCTATTGTCTAATGGGGTCAATTGACGTCCAGATGACGCCCTACAGCGTCAACTCTGAGCTGGCGAATTAGCCCATGCTCATCAGGTCCACAATCTGTTCCGGATGCTCGGCAACGCGCACGCCGGCAGCCTGCAGCGCATCGATCTTGCCCTGCGCCGTACCGCTGCCGCCCTCCACAATGGCGCCGGCATGTCCCATACGCCGGCCTGGAGGGGCTGTGCGGCCGGCGATGAACGCCGTTACCGGTTTGGACATATGCTGCGAGATGTAAGCAGCGGCGCGCTCTTCGTCGTTGCCGCCGATTTCGCCGATCATAATCACATGCTCAGTGTCCGGATCTTCTTCAAACATCTGTAACACGTCGATGAAACTGGTGCCGTTAATCGGATCACCGCCAATGCCCACACAGGTAGACTGGCCGATGCCGCGCTCGGACAGCGCGTAAATCACTTCATAGGTCAGCGTACCGCTGCGCGAGACAATACCCACAGGACCGGGGTGTACGATCGAGGCGGGAATAATACCAACTTTGGCGCCGCTCCCCTCACTGATGGGCGTGATCAGGCCCGGGCAGTTTGGCCCAATCAGGCGGCAGCCTTTGCGGTCCAGATAGCCGCAAACCCGGATCATATCCAGCACCGGAATCCCTTCTGTCAGACAGACAATCAGCGGCACACCGGCATCGGCGGCTTCGTAAATGGCATCTGGCGCAAAACGGGCCGGCACGAAAATGGCGGCGCAGTTGGCCCCTTTGGCTTCAACCGCTTTCTTAACAGTATTGAAGACAGGCACGCCATGGACCCATTCACCACCCTTACCCGGGGTGACGCCGGCAACAACGTTTGTGTTGTACTCCAGCATCTGTTTAGTGTGAAATTCGCCCTGGCGCCCTGTAATACCCTGTACAACTACGCGTGTATCCTGGTCGATCAATATACTCATCGTTTCCTCTTCGGCTCTATGCAGACACCGGACCCATCTGATAACCTGTCAGTCGGTCTGCATTCCATCCGTTAGCTTTGATTCCCGTAACGTTCTGCCGCGGCAACCGCTTTCTGCGCGGCCCCGGTGAGCGTCGTCGCCGTTTCCATGTTCGCCTCCGAGAGAATGCGCATCCCTTCTTCGGCGTTGGTGCCCAGCAAACGCACCACCATAGGCACATCCGTCTCCACCTGTTCCAGGGCAGTCACAATACCCTGCGCCACTTCATCACCGCGGACGATGCCGCCGAAGATGTTGAAGAGCACAGCTTTAACGTTGGGATCAGAAAGGATGATGCGCAGGGCAGCGGTCACGCTCTCTGTGGTCGCGTTGCCACCGATATCCAGGAAGTTAGCAGGCTCACCACCGTAGAGCTTAATGATGTCCATGGTGGCCATGGCCAGCCCAGCGCCGTTCACCATACAGCCAATTTCGCCATCCAGCTTGATGTAGCTCAGACCATTGGTCCGCGCCTCACGCTCAGCCGGCGGCTCTTCCTGCGTATCACGCATCTCAGCCAGTCGCGGCTGGCGGAAGAGGGCATTATCGTCAATTGACATCTTACCATCAATGGCCAGCAACATCCCCTCACCCGTAATCACCAACGGGTTAATCTCCGCCAGAGAAGCATCGCTCTTGATAAAGGTGCGGTAAAGCCCCTCGGCAATCTTGTGGAAATCGCGCCACAGTTCTCGCGGCAAGTCCATGGCTGCTGCCAGGTATGTCGTCTGGTAGCCGCGCAGACCCAACGTAGGGTCGATATGTATCCGCACAATCTTCTCCGGCGTCGTCGCGGCGACCTCTTCGATATCCATACCACCAGCCGCTGAGCCCATCATCATTGGCAACTGCCTCTCACGGTCGATCAGAACGGCCAGATACAGTTCCTGTTCAATGCCGGGCGCCTGCTCGTCCACCAGAACCTTGTGAACGGTAAAACCCTTTATATCCATGCCCAGGATTTCACGGGCGTGGTTTTCGGCTCCATCCGGGTTGTCGGCCAGCTTCACGCCGCCAGCCTTCCCGCGCCCGCCGGTGAGTACCTGTGCTTTGACAACCACTTTCCCACCAAGCTCCCGGGCAATAGAACGCGCTTCGTCCGGACTGGTCGCAACATCTCCATTGGGAATGGGCACACCATTCTCGGCAAAGAGTCGTTTTGCCTGATACTCGTGTAAATTCACCTAGTGCTCCTTTTGATAGTGGGGTTATAAACGTGACAAGAAGAGCCAGCCGCCTCAGGCGTGCTCCGGCGCGCATTATAACACGCCTCCGGCGCGAGATAAAATCAAAGCATAGGAAGAAATGCCAGACATTGAGCCTGTGACCCGATTGGACTACAATCGACCCGCTGCGACAAAAACAAGGAGACGAAAGTTTATGCAACCGATCATCGAATGTGTTCCCAACTTCAGCGAAGGCCGCCGCCCAGAAGTCATCGAAGCCATTGCCGCGGCCGTACGGAAGGTACCCGGAACGCGCGTGCTGGACGTGAGCACCGACCCAGACCATAACCGGACGGTGATTACGTTCGTGGGCGACATCGCTGCTGTGGAGGAGGCTGCCTTTCAGGCCATCCGCGTCGCCGGCGAACTGATTGACATGGAACAACACAGTGGCGAACATCCCCGCATTGGCGCCACCGACGTTGTGCCCTTCATTCCCGTACGCGGCGTGAAGATGGCCGACTGTGTCGAGCTGGCGCACCGGGTCGGCAAACGGGTTGGCGAGGAGCTGGGAATCCCCGTCTACCTCTACGCCGAGGCCGCCACGCGGCCGGATCGGGTTAAACTCTCCAACATCCGCAAGGGTGAATATGAAAAGTGGCGCGACGAAATTGGCAAGGATCCGGCACGAGAGCCTGACTATGGCCCGGCCAAGGCCGACCCGCGTGGCGCCACGGTCATCGGCGCCCGCCCCTTCCTCATCGCCTATAATCTCTACCTCAATAGTGACGACGTCGATACTGCCAACAAGATCAGCCGCGCTGTACGCGCCAGCAGCGGAGGCCTGCAAAATGTGCAGGCGCTGGGCTTCCTCGTCGAAGGTAAAGCCCAGGTCAGCATGAATTTACTGAACTTCGAAAAGACGCCCATACACCGCGTTCAGGAGCTGGTTCGCCGCGAGGCAGCCCGCTATGGATTGACGGTCACTCATGCTGAGCTGGTGGGCCTTGTGCCACAAAAGGCGCTCATGGAAAGCGCTCGCTGGTATCTGCAGCTCGATGGCATGGAGGAAGATCAGGTTCTGGAATACCGCATGGCACAGACAGAGCCGGAGACGAATTCCCTGACTTCCATCATCCCCAATCCATTCCTGGACGCGCTGGCCGATGACGCCCCCACGCCGGGCGGCGGCTCTGTGGCCGCTCTCTGCGGTGCTCTGGCCGCGGCCCTCTCGCAGATGGTGGCTGGCCTGACCAGCGGTCGCAAGAAATATGCGGAGGTTCAGGACGAAGTAGAGGACGTCCTCAAACAGGCTGGCGAATATCGCACAGAATTGACAGCAGCGATCGCTGAGGATGCACAGGCCTTTGAGCAGGTCATGGCCGCCTTCCGCGCCAAAGATTTGCCCGAGGAAGAGCGCCGGCAGGCGATTGAGCAGGCCACAGTAGGTAGCGGTGAAGTTCCATTACGGGTCGCACGACTCAGCCGTGACGTAGCTGAGCTTGCCCTTAAGATTGCCCGTGTGGGCAACAGCAACGCGGTGACAGACGCGGCGGCCAGTGGTATTATGGCTCGCGCTGCCGCAGAAATCGCAGCCCTGAACGTCCGCGTCAATGCCAAGGGGTTACAGGACGAAGAACGGGCTGAAGCGTGGCGCAAAGAGGTAACTTCATTGCTAGATGAGACGACAACCCTGGCCGAAGAAATCGTTGAGACAGCGACCAGGCGTGGAGGCTTCTAGAATTTGCCCCCATTCATAGGACAGACAAAAAACGGTGCCCGCCGGCAATGGTCAAATGGTGGGAGAATACGTCGCGCCTTGTTACCACTACTGCTGATACTGACCGTGGTTAGCGCCTGCCAATCCGGCGCTCCGCCCACTGTGGAGCCACCGGCGGCCACCATCGCTCCATCCCCCACTGTACCCCAGGCGGAACCTCCCCCGGTTGTCACCTCCATCAGGGCCACGCCAACGAACCTGCCCTCCTTTTCGCCGCTAAAACGGGATGATCTGAATGCTACCTCAGCCGCCAGCCTGGACGGTGAGGATGAGGACACAGCAGCGCAGGAGACGGTCTCGCTCTCCGGTCCGGTCGAAACATCAGTTGAAATGACCGCCACTGAAGATGCTGTCGCGGACAGCACGGAAGAAGCAACACCTTTGCCCACCTTTACGCCACCGCCACAGACCAGCGCTTCGCCTAATGAACATTACTGGTTGCAGCGGCCGGTAGCGGCCGGCGACACCAACTGGACCGACAAATATTACCCCTACGGCAGCACACGTGGCGGACAGCTACGCCCCCATCACGGTGTGGAGTTCAATGTCACCTACAACACGACAATCCTCGCTGCGGGCAACGGCACCGTCGTCGTCGCCGGACCTGACGACCAGGTTGCTTATGGCGCGCACACCAACTTCTATGGCAATCTGGTCGTTATTGAACACGACTTTCAATTTGCGGGGCAGCCACTTTATACCCTTTACGGCCACCTGAACGAGGTCCAGGTAACTGCCGGCCAGGCGGTCGCCGCCGGACAGGCAATTGGGCTTTCTGGAGCCACGGGTGTGGCCGATGGGCCGCACCTCCACTTTGAAGTGCGCGTTGGCGCCAATGATTATGGCAGCACGCGTAACCCTCTGCTGTGGCTCGCTCCTTACTTCGACCGCGGCACTGTGGCCGGGCGAGTGGCCTGGCCCAACGGCGAGCTGGCAACAGGCGCTCCCATCTCCCTGAACCGCATTGACGGCCCCTCACCCTATTACGGCACAACGACCTATGCCGGCAATTCAGTCAATGGGGACGAAGGCTGGCAGGAAAACTTCGTCATCGACGACGTCGTCGCTGGCTACTATCTGGTGACTGTGCGCAACGGGGAAGACAAATATACGGCCGAGACATGGGTCCAGCCACGACAAACCAGCTTCGTCGAAATCACGCTGGATTAAGCCCTGCGACTCGCCCTTCGTTGCAGCACATAACCGATCGCCATCGTCAATAACCCCAACCCCAGGGCGGTCAGGCTGAGCAGCACACCGAAGTCGAACCAGAACATCTCGGGAAACAGTCGAATCAGCGAATCATGATAAGCAAAGGTCCACGTACCCGGTGGGAATAGCAGCTCGTGGAACTGCACGAAAAAGATGCTCCAGGCCAATAGAATAAAAAGGGCGATGAAAAGCAAAGTGAGCGTGGTGGCAATTCCCCCCTGGAAGATGGCTCGGAACCCGGTGAAACGCGTCTCCTCTCGCAGCAGAAGCACCGCCAGCCCTATCACCACAATCCCTCCGGCGATCCACATCAAGCGCCCGATAGCGTCCGTCAGATGCTTGACATCAATCATGTGGCTGATCTCTTCTGAATTATACAGAGGCCTTCCACTCCCCGGCAGCCGCTGTTCTTCGAGCATGAAAATCACTTCTTCTGCCGGTTCTGGCCGCTGTAAATAAGCGACGGCGACCAGCGCCAGCTCGCGCCGCTGCGCCTGCGTCAGCGGCTGCAACCCTAATCGCTCCAGGTCAAACTGGGTGTACTGTACCAGATCTGGCGGGAAATCTTCTTTGGCGTATTCATAAGTGACATAGGTCTCAGCTCCAGCAACAAAAAGCCGGATCGTCAAAAATCCTAAGAAGAAAGGCATCGCCAGCACAATAAGCCAGCGGATAATATTGATCACGGTTCGATTCACCTAAACCTCCTCTTCTTCACATCCTCAATGCTACACTCAGCCACCCAGACCGGGTAATCCACCCGGTCCCTCCTCCAGAAGATAACGGAGTACCAGAGAATCAACAATGCTCTCCACCGGAGCGCGAGCGTCTGTAAATATGACATCTGAAGCGGTTGCAGGCGTCAGATTGGCCACGGCCGTCTCCAATACCTCGCGCAGAAGCGGATCGCTCGATTGCAGTTGGTCCAGGTTTTGCTGCAAATTACTCGCCGTAGTCGGCTGTACCGTGGCCACCAGAATGGTATTCAGGGAGCCAGGCACGTCGATGGCATGGACGCTGGCAAACACCGTCTGCATTGTCGCCGTCATCGCCTGCACCAGCCGCCGGTCGCGGGGGACGCGTCCCACATTAACTGCTACCACGCCATCCTCATCCAACTGGTCGTGGACTTCCTGAAAATACTCCTGTGTCGTCAGGTGCCAGGGAATATAGGGCACTTTGTAGGCGTCAATGGTGATTAAATCGTAGCCACCAGCAAGCCGGTTCAACTGATAGCGGCCATCGCCGACGATTGTATTGATATTTGGCTCCTGCAATGCAAAATATTCGCGGCCCACTTCGATAATTTTCGGGTCTAGCTCAATACCATCCACGGCCACCGGTCCGAACACGCGCGTGAACTGTTTGGGAATCGTTCCCGCTGCCAGGCCCACCACCGCCATCTTCTCTACCGGTGTGTCGTCGACCACCTCGTTGAAATAAGGGGCGGCCAACATAATGCTCCATACTGATATGCGCGGTACGCGTCCGCCATCACAATAATAGGAGTGATAAGCCTGGCCTTCGTTCAACAACAGGTAGTTGCAGTCATCCTGGCGTACAACTTGAATATAGTTATAGGCCGATTCCGTTTCATAAATTTGCCCCGGATAGGACTTGATCGAACCTCGTCCCCAGGCCAGCCCAACAGGAACGAGCAGCAATGCCAACAGAGCGGCATTGAATGTTGCGCGGCGGTCGGTTTGCCACAACCCGGCAAGCCCCACCAGCAAGAGCAGGCTGCCAAAGAGGATCGCTGTCACGCGCGAACCGGCCAGCGGAATGACGATGAGCACCGGCAGGTACGTACCCAACAGGCTGCCCCACGTGGACACGGCGTAGATGCGCCCGCTGATGCGCCCGGCCTCGTTGACGTTGCGCACGCCCAGGCGGATGGCAAATGGCGAGACACACCCCAGCAACGTCACCGGCACAGCCAGGGCAAACACGACTGCCACCAGTGAGCTGAGAACCGCGCCCACATTGACCGTGGCCATTGCTGTGGCCGCCGTCTTCAACAACACGCTGGTCAGCAACAAGAAGAAGATGCTCGTGGCCCCGGCCACTGCCACCAGGCCATAGAAGAGGCGCGGCGACGGATGGCGGTCGGCCAGCCAGCCGCCCAGGAAATAGCCGGCGGTCAGAAACAGAAGCACCAGACCAATGACGTTGGCCCAGACGATATTCGATGTGCCGTAGACAGTCTGCAACATGCGGCTGGTCGTGAATTCGACAGCCAGAGTGGTCATGCCCCCGATAAAAACGGTAAAAAAGAGATAACGCCTGCTAATAATCTTACTCCTCGACTGCTGCCGGTTGCTCATCTAGCTGGAATTGGGCCAACATCTCTTCAACCGTCAGTTGTCCTCTATTTTCAAAGATGATTGGCAGAGGCTGATCATATACGGTAAAGCTCTCATCGGCAGGGCCAAACGTGATACGCGGCGCGGACTCCAGGAATGTGGTGACCTGCGGCGGTGGGTCTAGCGCCTCGTTCGCGAACCGCTCGGGCCAGATAGTCAATGGACCCAGCTTCGGGCTGCGATTATCGACATAGACAACCTCGTAACCAAGGCGCCCCGAGAACAACAGTTGGTAATACTGGCTCGACAAAGGGTAGAGGTCAGGCAGATCAGGAATCACCGCATGCCCGCGGGCTGACGATAGCACCAGGTAATCGGCCTGCGCCAGGTGGCTGAGGTTAACACTCAGTTTCGTAAGGTCATCTCTTTCCCCAACGCCGCCCAGCCAATCCTGCTCTTCATACTCGTATATTCGCCGGCTGTAACTCGCACCATCCACCTCCAGGCTGCTCGGCAGAGGATCGTCCCACTTTTCGCTGAGTAGCAAAGAGCCACGCGGTGCGTTTTCAAAGATCCAACGCGATGCGTTCAGCCAGGGATGCGGTTCCCCATACATATTGATGAAGGCCAGCGCATAAAGCGCCGTTCCCAACACCACCAGGCCCACGGTAAGCGCTCGCAGCCAGCGGATACGGATCGCAAGCAAGAACGCCGCCGCATAAATCATGAGAAACGGCGTCAGGGGCTGCATGTAGCGCATAAACTTCACAAAGAAGCTGCCGGTCACCAGGAAGTAAGGCACTGTCCAGGAGAGGAGCACCAGCTCCGGCCCGAAGGCGGTAGCCCCTTCCCGGGTGACAGCCCCACGCCACCGGCGCACCACGTGCCTGACGCCGCGCCAGATGGCCCAGCCAAAACCGGCTACCGCCGCCAGACCCAGCAAAGGCCCCATGCCCCAGCGCACCTGCATCAACAAGGGGTAGACGAAGGACAATGTGTTGCTGTATTGCCGGGTAAAGGGAAACGCACTTCCGCCGCGTACCATGCT
>CAZRTM010000002.1:74908-76466 GCA_964602995.1 uncultured Ardenticatenaceae bacterium | reverse complement strand
TAAGGGTCCACGGCGAAGAAGTGGGCCAACTGAATGTGCATGACATTGAGGGCCAGAAACGCCGCTGCCAGCAGGCCAGCGCCGGTTCCAAACAGTTGGCGCCCCAAGAGGAAAACCAACAACACTGTCACAACGTCCACCAGCGCCGTCAGCGCTCGCGTCACCGGCGCCAGATGCACAAACTCGCTATGTCCAGCCGCGTTCAGAATGTCCTGGGTAAGCAGCCATGATTGCGGCAACGCATCCCGAATGGCCGGTGCGATCCGTTCCACCACCCTGGTCCCTGCCACGCCTATATAGAGCGGAAGGTGCCCATAGGCAAAGTTGCGCGGCTGGTCCTGGAGCACCTCAATCCCTTCACTGGCAGCATCGGGCGGCCAATAGAAGGGGTTGAAGGACGAGCGATGGGGAGCAAACGCCGTAGAGCCATCGTCTGGGAATTCAATGGTTGTGGCGACCCACAGAATATAGCGCTCATCGGGGTGATAATGCTCATACCCGTCCCAGTCGAGACCGGTCAGCCTGAGGATGGCCGCCAGCAACAGGATGGCGATAAGTGCTATGTGATGCCGCCTCTTCCTTAGCACAGGCGACTCCTGTAAATCGCAATCAGCATACGTTATCTACCCAGGCCACAGAGGATAGAAAAAAGGCCGGCATAACTGTCCGGCCTCTGATCCAAATCGATTTTCGGCTGGCAACCCTGCCGGATGCCAGGCAGAAGGAGCGTTAACCTTCGTCGCCTTCGGCTGCCTCTTCTTCCTCGTCCGCACCGCGGCCAATAACTTCCACCTCGTCGGCGGCTGGCGCGAACAGCATATCCTCGTCTTCCTCTTCTTCCTCTTCGCGGAAGTAATCGAAACTGGTTACTGCTGTTTCAGGGTCGGTGATAAGGGTGAGGCCTTCCGGCAACGGCACGTCGCCGGCATAAATGACGTGGTCCGGCGCCGTGATGGCGCTGATATCGACCTCCAGCTCAGAGACGAGGTCGCCCGGCAGACACTCGATTTCAACGGAGTGCAAAATCTGGGTCACCTGTCCCAATGCCTGCAGCTCAGAATCAGTCTCGCCGCTGAACACCAGCGGGACCTCGGCGATGATGGTTTCAGCCATATCGACTTCAAAGAAGTCAACATGAATGACATCGCCCCGGGTGGCATGTTGCTGAATATCACGCGCCAGCACGGTCACCACCTTGCCGTCCACAGAGATATCAATCAGCTCGTTGGTGCCCGCCTGGCGCAGGGCGCGACGTAGTGGTATCCGGTCCACCTGAATATGAAGCGGATCCCGCTGCCCGTAAACAACTGCTGGGACCATCCCCTCACGGCGCAGCTTCTTCGTCTTTTTTCCAAAAAGAGAACGCGTCTCCGCGTTAAATGTTACTCGCTCGGCCATAAATTTACCTCAATCCTGGTCTTTCAAGTGCAAATCTCGGTATTATACGTATAGTATAAAGCGTTGCTAAACGTTTGGTAAACACCAGACAGAGTAGTATAACAATTTATGCCGTAACGTCAAAGCCAGTGTGGGTTTTTTACTTCGCGCTTATTGCGGC
>CAZRTM010000002.1:49454-74808 GCA_964602995.1 uncultured Ardenticatenaceae bacterium | reverse complement strand
GATGGTATCTTACGAACATTGGGACTGACGCTGGACCGCAGAACGAAGAAGGAGCTGGCGAAAGCCCTGCCCGAAGAGTTGGCTCATTCACTCACACGTGTCTTCTGGCTTGTTCACTTCAGAAATCAGAATCTGAGCCGGGAAGAGTTCCAGAAAGCGTCAGCGCGACGCAGCGGCAACACAGACGCCGATTTCGCCTACTATCCAATTCTGGCCGTATTCGGCGGACTGAAACAGATGATTGACTCCGATCTGGAGAAGAAAGTGGCCGAAGCGCTCCCGCCCGAAATTAGCAAGCTCTGGAAAGAGGCCTGAATTACTATCCAACCAAAGAGGATAGCCGGAGAAATATGAAGATCGGCAAGTGGACAGGTAAGCGCCGTTGGCGTGGCGCGCCAGTTTGTTGCTGGCCGGTCTTGCTGGCGTCGTTGCTGCTGCTCCTGACCACAGCATGTTCCGTCCAACCTCCCTCTGTAAGCAGTCGCGATCCGCTACAGGTGTCGCTGACAGTGGAAGGGGAAACTTATAACCTCACCACGGAAGCAACAAACGTGCGCGAGCTCCTCGCAGAAGCCGGCGTAACCGTTGCCGAAACCGATCAAGTATCCCCTCCCCCTTTCACACCGTTAAGCGAAGGGTTGGCCGTCAGCGTGGTACGCGTGACGGAAAAAATTGAGGTAATCGAAGAAAGCCTGCCGTTCGAGCGCAAGCTGGTGCGCAGCGAAACGATGGATGCCGACGATCCCCCGCGCATCGTCCAGGGCGGCCACAATGGATTGCAGGAAATCACTGTGCGCACCGTCTTCCACGACGGCGTGGAAGTGGAGCGGCAACAGACACAGGTCACAGTGCTGGAAGAAGCCCAGGACGAGATTGTGATGATCGGCGTCGGTAGCTCGCCTGGGGACCTCTCCTTTGAGGGTGTAATTGCCTATAACAGCGGCGGCAATGCCCTCCTTTTACGCGGCTCCACCCTCTTCCCTGAGCAACTGAACGTTGATGGGCGCCTGGATGGTCGTGTTTTCCAGCTCTCGCCCAATGGCAACTTTCTGCTCTACACACAGGTGATGTCCGACACAGGTTCCTTTAACAACAGCCTCTGGCTCTTAAGCACGGAAAGCGGCGCAGAGCCGCGTCCGTTGGGCATCGAGAATGTCCTATGGGCAGAGTGGAACCCTTCGCTCGTCGCGTCTATGGAAATCGCCTATACGACTGGCAACCCCGTGGACCAGCCGCCGGGCTGGGAAGCCAACAACGATCTGTGGGTCGCCAACGTATTTGAGAACGAGGCCTTCCCCTTCAATCCGCGCCAGATCATTGAAGCCTATCCGGCCACCTATGGCTGGTGGGGTGGCAATTTCTCCTGGTCGCCTGATGGGCGCCACATCGCCTATGCTTACGCCGATGAAGTTGGCGTCATCGACCTGGGAACCAACGTGGCCGATGAACGGCGGATTCAACTGCACACCTTTACCGAGTTCAATACACGCGCCGACTGGGTATGGGTGCCAACCCTGACCTGGGGTCCCCAGGGGCGCTATCTGGCGTTTAGCAGCCACGCCGGCGCCAGTGAAGAGGCAATGCTCTTTGAGATCCGCGTCGCCGATCTGGAGACCGGCGTTGTTCTACCCTTTGTGGAACAGGCCGGCATGTGGAGTCACCCGCACTGGTCAGCTTCCTCTGTAGGGCAACCGGGTGCGGATGCCCCACAACGAAGCCAGATTGCCTTTCTGAAGGCCAATAATCCTCTGGATAGTCTGCGCAGCCCTTACAACCTGTGGCTCATGGACCAGGATGGCAGCAATCAGAGACAGATTTATCCGCCCATCGGCGAAAACAGCCGCTTCTCCCTGGAGCAGCATTTCATGACCTGGGGTCCTGGCGGGCAGGATCTAGCCTTTGTCTTCGATAATTCGCTTTACCTTTTCAGCCTGGAACGTAATCAGGCCTATCGCGTCAATCAGGATGATACGCTGGTCAGCCGCCCCAGTTGGGCGCCCTACGGAGCTGCAGTAGAATCAGAAGTAGCGCCCAGCACGATTCTACCCACCCCAGATGCTCAGATTGGGAATGGAGCGTTGGACCCGGAGGATGAATGATTTGACGTTATCAATATCAACTAGAGAGAGTATGTCATGAAGCTGACGGTAATCATTCCAGTCTACAACGAAGCCTCCACGTTCGGCGCCCTCCTACAACGGGTTCAAGCAGTTCCGGTAGAGAAAGAGATACTGGTCGTTGACGACGCCTCTGATCACGAGACCGTGGCCCTGCTGCGCGGGGCCGTCACACCGGAGGTAAGGCTCTTTACCCACCCGCACAACAAAGGGAAAGGCGCCGCCATCCGTACGGCCCTCGAACATGCTACTGGTGACGTCATCATCATCCAGGACGCCGACCTCGAATATTATCCGGAAGATTACGAAGCCCTGCTACGAACCTACGAGCAATCGGGCGCCAGAGCCGTCTATGGCGTGCGCGACCTGAGCGAACGTTCTTTTCTGATGCGCTTTGGCAATGGATTCCTCACCTGGCTCACCAATCTGCTGTTCGGTTCACGCCTGCGCGACATGGAAACTTGCTACAAAATGGTGGACCGCCGCCTGATGCAATCGCTGTCGCTACGGAGTCATCGCTTCGAGATTGAGGCTGAAATCACCTCCAAGCTGCTCCTGCGCGGCGTCGATATTCTGGAAGTGCCTATCCGCTATGACCACCGTAGCAGCGAGGAGGGCAAGAAGCTCAGTCCCCTGGACGGGCTGCCGGCGCTGGCCACTTTGCTCAAATACCGCCTGGGTCTGCCGGAAGAGACCGACATCAAGCAGTTGGAACGATCACTGCTCCTGACCCCCTTGCTCTTCGCCGCCACCGGGCTTTTCATCGCTCTCTGGATTGCGCGCATGATTGCGCGCATGAAGGATTCATAGCACAGCGGCCGCCTGCAGTTGGCAATTCGTAGGTGTCTCACAATTGCCTTTCCTGGTTCCAACCGCTATGATGCGCGGCTATGAACATATTGCGCCGCCCCTGGCTCCCCTTCCTACTTCTCTTTCTGGCCCTGGCTGCTCTCCTGAGCGCGGGCGCAGCCATCCAGCGCCGTGCTTACGAAACGCGTGGCCTGGAGCCTGGCCTACCAGAGTCTATCGCCCACGGCGGTGTTCGCCTCGGCCTAAATGTCTCCCTGCAACAATACGATATGGCCGAGCTGGACAACGCGTTGCAGCAGATAAGCGAGCTGGGTGTTGCCGGCGTCAAGCAAACCTTCTATTGGGAGCAACCATTCGATTGGGAGGCGGCTGACCGCATTGTCTCCACTGTCCCCGCGCATGGCCTGGAGTTGGTGGTGCAGCTCGATGGCAATCCCCAGGACAACTTCGCCCCGCCGGCCGATCCCGCACAATTTGCACAGTGGGCGGCCGAGTTCGCGGCGCGGTATGGCGAGCAACTTCGTTACTACATCATCTGGGATGAACCCAATCTGACCACGCATTGGGGCAACCAGCCGGTGAACCCCTATGAGTACGCCGCGCTGTTGTCGGCCACCGCCGCAGCGATACGTACCGCCGACGCAGACGCCGTCATCGTCGCCGCGCCGCTGGCGCCAACGGTGGAGACTGGCCCCCTCAATCTGGCCGATCCCCTTTATCTCGAAAACCTCTACGAGGCAGGCGCGGCAGATGCCTTCGACGTGGTCGCTGGCAAGCCCTACGGCTTCCACTCTGGCCCTGACGACCGCACCGTAGACCAGGACACTCTGAACTTCAGCCGCGTCATTCTGTTGCGCGAAGTGATGCGCCGGCACGGGGACCAGGATGCGGCGCTCTTAGCCGGGAATTGGGGCTGGAACAGCTTACCTGCAGAGTGGCAGGGCGCTCCTTCCATCTGGGGCCAGGTTGATGCGGAAACGCAGGCCGATTACACAATCGCCGCCCTGGAACGCGCCCGTCGTGAATGGCCCTGGATGGGCTACATGTTTCTGGAAAACTGGGATCCAGATGTGGACGCCAGCGACCCACGCCGCGGCTTTGACGTTGCCAACCGGCCCGCGGCCCAGGCGTTGGCCGCCCACGCGCCCGCCTCAGACGTGGCCTTCCCCGGCTTCCACCTGGCTCAGGAGGCATCACCCGCCCAACAGTTTGACGGTGGCTGGCGCTTTTCACCCGAGTATGGAGCAGACATCAGCGAGACCGGTGATACCGTCACCTTTCACTTCTGGGGCACGGACGTGGGGCTGCGCGTGCGGCGGGCCGACTACCGGGCGCGATTCTATGTCACCGTCGATGGCCAGGAGGTCAACGCCCTGCCGCATGATGGCAACGGCACAGCACTGGTACTCACTTCACCCGCCAGCGACGAAGATTACCTGAGCACCGAACTGGTAGCGCGCAATCTGTCGCCCGGCCCACACACCCTCACGGTCACCGCCTATCGTGGCTGGGACCAGTGGGCGCTAAATGGCTTCAGCGTGGGCTACCGGCCGCCGGCCACCAATTACCGGCTTACTATCTTCGCCCTGTCGCTCCTGGGCGTGCTCTTTCTCCTGATGGCGCTCTATAGCGCCCGGCGCGTCGCCTGGGGTCCCGTTGGGCAACGGTGGCAGGCCATCTACGAACGGAGCAGCGAACAGACGCGCCTGCTGGTAACAGTCCTGGCTGCCGGCCTGGTAGCGCTCACCGGCTGGCTGACCTGGGGTGAGCAGGCCGCCGGCCTCTATCGCCGCCTGGGAGATGCGGGGCAACTCGCCGCAACCGCAGCCGCCGCCTCTCTCTTCTACGTAACCCCCTATTTCTTCCTTTATCTTGCGGCGCTAATCATTCTCTTTTTCCTGATTTACGCGCGGCCGGCCTGGGGTCTGGCCCTCATCGCCTTCAGCTTCCCTTTCTACGTCGTCCCCAAACCGATGCTCGGTTACCGCTTTTCGCCGGTAGAGATATTTACCCTGCTTTCAGCAGCAGCCTTTATTGCGTCGAGACTATCGTCGTTGGTAGCCTCGGTGAAGACGACGATGAAAGAGCAGGGTTCGAGCCGCCTGCAGGCCACTCGCCACACTCTGGCCTGTTACGGGCAAGGGCTGCGCTCATGGCCCATCCGCGCCGATGCGGCTGTTCTCGCACTTGTTGCCGTGGCTACATTCTCTCTGTTCTTCACAGAACGGCTGGACGTGGCCAGCAACGAATGGCGCACGGTGATTATCGAGCCTGCCCTCTTTTACTTCCTTTTCCGGGCGCTACGGTCCAGCCGTGATGAATTGTGGGCCATTCTGGATGCATTCGTGCTGGGGGGCCTGACCGTTGCCCTGTATGGCCTCTGGCAGTTTGCGCAAGGCGAAAACGTGATCACCGTCGCCGGCGGCGTCAGCCGTCTTCGTTCTGTCTACGGCTCACCCAATAACGTGGCCCTCTACCTGGGCCGCATCTTCCCCTTCCTCTTCGCCATGCTCCTGGCCGGACAGGCCACCCCACGCCGGCGCATGGCCTATACGCTCTTTCTCGTTCCGGTCGCCGTCACCATCCTGCTAACCTTGAGCAAAGGCGCCTTATTCCTGGGCATTCCGGTCGCCGCCGCTGTCGTCTTTCTGCTCTGGCTGCGCCAGCAGGGGCGCTCCATTTGGCCCTGGCTGCTGGCCGGATTCATTGCTGTTATCGTCGCTCTTGCGCTTGCACTCAACGTCCCGGCCCTCTCAGAACGGCTCAACCTGCAGGGCGCCACCAGCCTCCAGCGCCTCAACCTGTGGCGAGCCAGCCTCTCCATGTTCATCGAAAACCCGGTCACTGGTGTGGGTCTCGACAACTTCCTCTATGAATATCGTGGGCGCTACATCCTCGATGCAGCCTGGGAAGAGCCTGACCTCAACCACCCACATAATATCCTGCTCGATTTTGCCACGCGCCTCGGCCTCTTAGGCCTGCTTGCCGGCGCCTGGCTCTTCTGGGAGCTGGTTCAGCGCCTTCGCCGCCTGCCGTCCACCGTATCAGAGCCGTGGAAACCAGTCGCCTTCGGCCTGGCCGGCGCTCTGGCTCAAACTGTGGCTCATGGCCTGGTCGACCATAGTTTCTTCCTTGTCGATCTCGCTTTCACATTCTATCTGTTACTGGCAACCGCTATCTGGTTGCAAAAGCCGGAATCGTAACTCAGCCGCCCTTTCTGTGTTAGACATGGTGGGACTGGGGGCAGTTCAGGGGTACTTGACAAAGTATCCTTTGCTTTTAAAATTGCGCTATTGTGTAAACTGAACTGTAGGAGGGTTCAAGGCAATGAACAATACCGAGGCACGCGTTAGAGATATTATCGTCGAATTACTGGGCGTAGATGAAGAGCAAGTTACGATTGACGCCCGTTTTCGCGAAGATTTAGAAGCTGACTCACTTGACCTGGTTGAACTGATTATGGCTTTCGAAGAAGAATTCGAAGGCGAAATTTCTGACGAGGAAGCGCAGAAGATTACGACGGTTGGCGAAGCAGTCCGCTATATCAACGAACACATGACAGGCTAGCATTCTGGCTGCGCTACGTAACCTTTTTCTAGCTGGCTCAATTTAACACAACCACAAGAGGCGGTGCTCTGCATCGTCTTTTTGTGTTTATCTAGCCCCAGCGCTCCTACTCCCGCTCGACCTTCCCCTGCCACCTCTATGTCCAATAAAAAAAGAGGAACGCCTATCTGGTAGGCGTTCCTCTTATTCAGGCAACTAGTACTATAACTATTTACCGCTGCGGCGGCGATACCATTTGTCGATCTCAACCGCGAAGAAAATAGTGGAGCTTACCAGCAATACGGCTAACATCTCCTGCCAGGTCAGAGCGGTTGTCTCGAAAACTTCCTGCAAGAAGGGAATGTAGATCACCGCCAGTTGCAGGACAATGGTCAGCAGCACTGCTCCAACCATAAAGCGGTTCGATAGCAGACCAACGGAAAATAGCGATTCGCGGTTGGTGCGCAAGGCCAGCACGTTGCCCATCTGGGCCATCGTCAGCACCGTAAAGACAATCGTACGCCAGTGTTCAATCGGAGAACCATTGCTGTAATACCAGTAACCAAGTCCCAGAGAGAGAACGCCCATCAGGGCGCCGACCCAGATAATCTGCCAGCCCAGACCGCGGCTGAAGATGCTCTCATTGGGATGGAACGGCTTGCGTTCCATGATCCCACGTTCCGCCGGTTCAATGGCCAGCGCCAGACCAGGCAACCCATCGGTGACCAGGTTAATCCAGAGAATCTGGAGCGGCAACAATGGCAAGGGCATACCCAGAAACGGGGCAACCAGCATCACAAAGATTTCGCCTGTGTTGCTGGACAGCGCGTACTTGATGAATTTACGAATGTTATCGAAGATAACGCGCCCTTCTTCCACGGCGGCGACGATAGTGGCGAAATTGTCGTCCAGCAGCACCATATCCGCTGCTTCCTTCGAGACATCAGTGCCGGTAATACCCATCGCTACACCAATATCAGCCTTCTTGAGCGCGGGTGCATCATTTACACCGTCACCGGTCATGGCTACAATTTCGCCCTTATCCTGCAACGCCGTCACGATGTTCAGCTTATGCTCGGGTGAAACACGAGCGTACACCGAGACCTGCCCCACCTTCCCTTCCAACTCATCCACCGACATCGTAGCCAGATCACGTCCGGTCAAAGCGACGCTATCCTCAGCTGCAATTTGCAGCTCTTTGGCAATATGCCTGGCAGTGAGCGGGTGGTCGCCCGTAATCATCACCGGTCGAATGCCTGCAGTGCGGCACCTGGCAACCGCCTCACGCACCTCGGGTCGCGGCGGATCCAGCATACCCACCAGCCCAATGATGACAAGCTCCCGCTCTACGTTGCTTTCGAATTCCTCATCATGATCATTCGGCAGCTCAGACAGCGGGCGGAAAGCAACACCGAGCACCCTCTGGCCCTCCTGCGCCATTTCCTCATTCGCCTGGCTGATCCGTTCCACCATCTCCTCGTCCAGGGGAACCGCGTGATCGCCAACCCAGACCTGCGTGCTGACATCGAGAAGCGAATCGACTGCACCCTTGCTGAATGCCACATATGGAACATTCCAGCCAGGCACGCCATCAGTGAGCAGCCCGTTTTTGATCTCATGAATAGTTGTCATCCGCTTACGCTCAGACGTAAACGGCACCTCGGCAACTCGCGGCAACTGTTCCTCTAGCGCCTCCTTTTCCACGCCAAGCTCCGCAGCCGCCACGACCATTGCCCCTTCCGTCGGATCGCCAATGGTGTATTTCTCTTCAGGATTATCCTCATCTGCCTGTAAGACCGCATCATTGGCCAGGGTCATCGCTCGCACCAGCAGCGCCAGACTACGCTCCTGAAGAGCCAGGTCCTGCGCGATAGGCGCATCAGGACGCCATACAGGGACACCCTTTTCCAGAAGCGCGTCCACACTGCGATGGTCGCCCGCCACATCCAGCATAGTGACTGTCATGCGGTTTTCGGTCAGCGTACCCGTTTTGTCCGAGCAGATGGTGGTCACCGACCCCAGTGTCTCCACCGCCGGTAGCTTGCGGATCAGCGCCTTACGTTTCAACATGCGCTGGGAGCCGAGAGCCAGTGTAATGGTAACGACTGCCGGGAGGCCTTCGGGAACCGCCGCCACGGCCATACTGATTGCGGTCAGGAACAGAATGCGCAAATCGTCTCCACGCCTCAGCCCCAGGAGCACAACCACGGCGATGATAGCCAGAGCAGCCAGGGCCAGATATTTGCCCAGCCCCTCCAGACGTCGCTGCAGGGGCGTTTGCTCCCGCTCCACGTCCTGGATCATGTCCGCGATCTTACCCAACTGGGTATCCATACCCGTCGCCGTCACAATCATCGTGCCTCGTCCGTAGGTGACGACAGTGCCCATATAGGCCATATTGACGCGGTCGCCGAGAGGCATATCCTTCTCAGACAATGCGTCAGTGTGTTTCTCCACCGCTTCCGATTCGCCAGTAAGGGCTGCCTCCTGGATCTGCAGGTTCACCACCTCCAGCAAGCGTCCATCAGCAGAGACCTTATTGCCGGCTTCCAGAAACACGATATCTCCCGGCACCAGCTCTCTTGCGGAGATCTCCTCAATGTGCCCGTTACGCTCCACGCGCACAGTGGGCACTGCCAGTTTTTTCAGCGCTGCAATTGCCTTCTCAGCGCGATACTCCTGCGAATAACCCAGAGCAGCATTAAGAATAACAATGGCCATGATGACCACTGCGTCTGTATACTCACCGAGGAAGAGAGAAACGGCGCCAGCAAAAATCAAGATGACGACCATAATCTCTGTCAGTTGCTCCCAGATAATGCGCCAGGGGCTTTTGAGGCCACGTTCTACTAACTCGTTCAGGCCATACTTCTCTAGGCGAGCCTCGGCCTCTTCTGTGCTCAGACCACCTTTGATATCAGAACCAAGCTCGCGTACGACCTCCTCGGCCGGCAACCTATACCATTCACTCATTCGTTCATCCTTTTTTACGTTCAGAGTGCTGCTTCTTCAAAAGGGTAGTGCCACTATGTTGGCCTAAATAGGTCCGCTACCATTTCATTAGAATAGCAAAATGCATTTACATGCGCCATGCACTGCTGCATTTTTGTACGTCCAGAGTATAATCACCGCCCAAATTGACCAATAATGATAGAGAGGATTCTCCACATGGATCACCAGTACGTACCGGATAGAGCGATGTTCATCTACGCTCATCCTGATGACATTGAGTTCAGTGTTGCCGGAACCGCCGCCCGTTGGGCCGCAGCCGGAAGTCAGATCGTTTATGTAGTTATTACCGACGGTAACGCCGGCAGCCACGAAGAAGGAATGACTGCTGAGCGCCTGGCGCAAATCCGTCGCGCAGAGCAAGAGGCCGCCGCCCGTTGTGTCGGGGTAGAAACGTGCATTTTCCTGGGCTATGATGACGGTCTGCTGCAGCCGAGCCTGGAACTACGCAAGGAGCTGGTGCGACTCATTCGCACCTACAAGCCCAATGCCGTCGTCTGCGGCGACCCGACTGTCTATTTCCCCAACAATACGCGCATCAACCATCCCGACCACCGTGCGGCTGCTACCGCCGCCATCGACGCCGTGTTCCCTGCCGCCGAAATGCCGCTGCTCTACCCCGATTTTGCAACCGAAGGGTTGGCCGGGCACAAGGTCAATTACGTCTTCGTCTCCAATCCACGCGAGGCCAACTTCTTCGTGGATATTTCAGAGACGATAGACATCAAGCTCGAGGCCCTGCGCCAGCACCGCAGCCAGCTTGAAGATTGGGATCCGGAAGAACCGCTCAAAACGTGGGCTGCCCAAATTGGCGAAAGGGTTGGCTTCAAATATGCCGAAGGCTTTCGCCTGATTACCCTGAAGCCACACGACGCGGAAGCCGAGAGTGAATGAGCAACAACGGTATGCCGCGGGCCACAACAATTGACAGGGTGCGCAGGCCTGACTAAACTTGTGCTCAGGGTTGTGGGGTGATTTATTAGAGGGGGCCACGATTCCAAAAAAAGGACCACTCACTTGTTGAGTTTCAGCAGTGCGGAGGCAGATGGTGAGTAATGAGAAGGCGCATCGTATCGTAATCGTCGAAGATCACAGCATCATGCGCGCTGTTCTTACCCGCCTTATCGAGCGCGAACCATATCTAAGTGTCAGCGAACAGGCCAGTTCGGGAGAGGAAGCGCTGTCGCTGATCGCCGACGACCCACCTGACCTTGTGCTTGTCGACATCTCGCTTCCCGGCATGAGCGGCATCAGCCTCATCCAACAGCTTCGTGAACGCCATCCCGAGATTTTGGGTCTGGTCGTATCCGGTCACAAATCGTCTATCTATGGGCAGGAAGTATACGAAGCTGGCGCGCGTGGTTATGTGGAGAAAGCAAATGCTCACGCGATTATTAAAGCCATCAATCAGATTCTTGATGGCAAGCTCTACTTCGAAGGCATCGAAATTATTGAATAAGTCAGATACCAAAAAGGCACAAAAGGTCAAATTCAAGCTGCTCCGCATCCTCGACCCCGTTTTGTCACCATATTGACATCTACCGACCCCTTTTGTATCTTGTATAAACTCGTGGTAAGATGTTACGCACTGGACAAGCTACTGCCATTCGGAGCAGTAAGTTTATTATTATTCCTGAACTAGGAGGAGAAACCATGAACAGGAAGCGATGGTACTTGTTACTTGTGATGCTTCTCGTGGGTGCTCTGGCGCTCGCCGCCTGTGGTGGCGGCGGACAGGAGCCGACCCAGGCGCCTGTTGAAGAGCCTGTAGAGGAACCGGTGGAAGAACCCACCGAAGAGCCTATGGAAGAACCCACCGAGGAACCAGCGGAAGAGCCTACTGAGGCCCCAGCAGAAGAACCTACTGAGGCACCAGTGGAAGAAGAACCGACTGAAGAGCCGGCCAGCGAAGAACCAGCCGCCGGCGCCGGTACCGTTATCATCGGTACAACCGACTCCATTTCCAGTCTTGACTACGCCGATGCTTACGCCATTCATGACTGGGAACTGTTCCGTAACGTCAACCGTGGCCTGATGGGCTTCGAGCCTGGCACGGCTGAGGTTATCCCTGTGGTTGCTACCGGTGAACCAGAGGTCAGCGAAGATGGTCTGACCTACACCTTCACCATCGGTGGCGACTGGTCTTACCCCATTGATGGCGAGTGTGTGCCGTTGGTCGCCGGCGACTTTGTCCGCGGCATCAACCGTTCTCTGACCCTGGAAGGTGACGTTTCCGGCCTGGTGACAACCTATGTTGCCAGTGTGGAAGCACCTGACGATCAGACAGTTGTATTCACCTTGAACCAGCAGCGTGGCGACTTCCCGCAGATCATCACCGGTTCTGCCTATATGCCCGTACCCGAGGGACTTTATCCCGACGACGCGCTGGAGCAGTTCCCCGAGCAGGTCATCGGTGTTGGCCCCTGGATGATCACCAGCTACCAGGTTGAAGAGCAGGCAGTTCTGGAACGTAACCCCTGCTACACCGGCGAGTACGCTGCCACCGCACCTGATCAGGTAATCATTCGCTACTACCAGGATGCCACTCAGATGGCTCTGGCCGTTGAGAATGGTGAAATCGACGTTGCCTGGCGTATCCTTGGTCCGCCCGAGGTCCAGCGCCTCTCCGACGTTGAAGGCCTGACCGCTTACAACAGCGGTGGTGGTGGTATCCGTTACCTGGTGCCCAACCATGCCATGGAACCGTTCAGCGACCCGCTGGCCCGCCAGGCGCTCGCCTACCTCGTTGACCGTGACGAGATTGCCGACCGCGTGATGCAGGGTACCGTGGATCCCCTCTACTCCATGGTTCCGCCAGGCTTCCTGGGCGCGAACGAAGCGTTCCTGGATATCTATAACTCGCCAGACATTGCTGCAGCCGAAGATCTGCTGCGGCAGGCCGGTTACAGTGAGGACAATCCATTGACGTTTGACCTCTGGTACCCGCCCGAGCACTACGGCACCCATGCTGCCCAGATCTTCCAGGTTCTGGAAGAGCAGTTTGAAGCGACGCCTCTCGTTCAGGTCAACCTTCAGACACAGGAATGGGGCACCTACGTTGGCGCTCTGACCAGCGGTGAGTATCCCATCGGTTACCTGGGCTGGTTCTTCGACTACCCAGATACCAGCAACTACCTGGATCCGTTCGCTGAATCCACCTTCTCTCCGACACTTGGCGTCTCCTATGCCAACGAAGAGATGGACAACCTGCTGCACAGTGCTGCTGCCAGCACGGACGAAGCGGAACGTGAAGATCTCTATGATCAGGCGCAGATCCTCCATGCCGAAGACGCTGTCACCATCCCGTTGACTCTGGAACCGGAGTATGCGGTTTACAACAACGCCACGGTCAGCAACGTCGTCATCGGACCTGCTCTATTCTTCCAGTATGAGTTGATTGAACTTGCTGAGTAACTCTCAGTAGCTTAATCCAGTGTAGCACCGGCCGGGTTCGTCATCTGGCGAACCCGGCCTACTTACTAGTAAAACCTGTCTCTCCCACAGGATCGCAGACACGGGGAAGTGGCAACAAATGGAAATATCCCCTCTGGCAGGGATATGTGGTGGCTCCCTGCTACTTGTTTTTGCTTTTGTAACCTACGCTTTCATCAAGGGCAGCACCGGGCTGCGCAGCTACATCCTGACACGCCTCATCCTGACGCTCCCCATGGTTTTCATCCTGGTAAGCGTCATTTTCTTCGTCATGCGTATCATTCCCGGCGATCCGGTTACCAGTCAGCTCGGTCCGCGCGGTGGCCCCGAGGCCCGCGAACGTATGACGCGCGAACTGGGTCTTGACCAGCCCCTTTACGTCCAATACACAAGTTATCTAGGAAACATCCTCAGACTCGATCTGGGGAATTCTCTTGTATTCGGCAACCGGCCCGTCGCAGACGAGCTGAGCGAGCGATTGCCTGCAACATTGGAGCTTGTCGTCCCGGCCATGCTGTTTGCCACCGGATTCGGTGTACTGGGAGGAGCCTTTGCCGCAAAGAACCGTAAGAAACCGGTTGACTATGGCTTACGATTGTTCAGCATTACGGCATACTCCATACCTGTTTTCTGGCTGGGTCTAATATTCCAGATCATTTTTGCCCTACGCCTGAGGCTGCTACCAGTAGCTGGTCGCATCAATCCTATCGTGGGCATGGGCCTGCAACGAAAAACGAATTTGCTCTTGCTTGACTCTGCTCTGGCCGGCAACTGGGAAGCGTTCGGGAATGCCGCGCTACATTTGATTTTGCCGGCGCTCTCACTGGGCCTCATTCTCACCGGCGTCTTCCTACGCCTCAGCCGCATCAACGTCATTGAAGCGCTCGTCGAAGATTACATCAACGCCGGTCGCGCACGGGGCATAAAAGAACAGACGCTCGTTTTCACCCACGCCCTGGGCAATGCCATGATTCCCATCGTCACTCTGATCGGCCTGCAGGTCTCCGTGCTCCTGGCCGGCGCCGTGCTGACAGAGACAACCTTCAGTTGGCCCGGCATGGGTCTTTACCTGGTTGAGCGTATCGGACAACGGGATTACACCGCTGTGCAGGGCGTCATCATTATTTTTGCCCTGTCGGTCGCCGTCATCAGCCTTCTGACCGATATTATTTACGCTTTCCTGGATCCCCGGGTACGTTATTAAACAATTATGTATTTGAACAGATTGCACCCTGACGGGGAGAGTAATTAATGAGCACTATACAACCAACAGCCGATACCGTTCCTGATTGGCAGAGCGAGCTGGACAACGTCGGCTTCGTACGCCGCCTGTTGCGCGCCCGCAGATGGTATGGAGCCGACTGGTGGTTTGTCGTGCTCAGCTCCCTGCTCCTGATTTTCATCTTCAGCATGGCCTTCTTTCCCGGCTTTTACGCCCCATTCGACCCGCGCGCCGAAGTCGGGCCAGGCCTGCTTGCGCCCGGTGAAATGCCGCCCACCTTTGTTCTGCTGAGCCAGGGCGGCACGATGCAAACACTCGACGATCTGGCAGGTGTGGGCGTGCGCGTCGGCGTCGTGGCCGGTAGCACATCCAGCACGGTGCTGCGCGAACAGTCGCGCATTCGCCAGGCCGAGCGAGAAGAGGAAGGGCTGGAAGAAGTGCTGCGGCCGCGTCCCGAACGTTACAGCAGCCTGGAAGATGCAGTTGCAGGATTGCTAGAGGGGGAAGTGCCCGTCATCATCGCCTTACACAGCGATCTTGAACCGTTTGTCGAAGAAAATCCTGCACTCGTATTCGGCGATCCGGTGAGCGCCTCCGCGCAGAAGCCATTCATCCTGGGCACCACCAACATCGGCCAGGACGTTCTTAGCCGTATCATCTGGGGCACGCGCATCGCCCTTCTGGTAGCCTTTTCTGCCGCTGTCTTTGCCCTGCTCATTGGTGTTCCACTGGGCCTGATTGCCGGGTTCTGGACCGGCCGTCTGGAGCGACTCCTGACGCTAATTATGGACAGCCTCTACTCTTTCCCCGGCCTCATTCTGGCCATCGCCATCGCTGCCGTCCTCGGTCCCGGAATTTTCAATGTCATTCTGGCCATCGCCACCCTCTACATTCCCACGTATTATCGAATCACAAGGGGCCAGACCCTGGCGGTCAAAGAAGCACTCTACGTAGACGCCGCCCGCAGCCTCGGCGCCAGTCCCTTCAGCATCCTGGTGCGCTACATCTTGCCTAATGTCATCCCTTCCCTGGTCGTCATCTTTTCCGTGAATGTGGCTGACGCCATTCTCACCGAGGCCGGCCTCGCGTTCCTCGGCCTGGGCCTTCCGCCAGATACCCCGGACTGGGGTATTGACCTGGCGACCGGACAGGACTTTATGCGCCAGGCCTGGTGGCTCATTACCTTCCCTGGCCTCATGATCACTATCGTCACGCTGGCATTTAGCATGCTTGGCGAGAGTCTTTCCGAAATCCTCAACCCCCGGCTCTCGGAGGTCTAAACATGTCAGCCGCCATGTCCAACGCAACTCCTCATTTATCCGATAAAGAAGTCCTCGTAAAAATCAGAGATCTGGAAGTCAAGTACCAGACCCGCCTGGGAATGCTCCACGCTATCAGTGGCGTTTCTTTTGATATCTATCGCGGCGAAATACTTGGTCTGGTCGGCGAGAGCGGCTGTGGTAAGAGCACGCTGGGCAAGGCCCTGATGCGCATGCTCCCACCGAGCGCTGAGTTAAGCGGCGAAATCATTTTCGACGGCGAAGATGTGCTGGCCATGAACGACAGGGAGCTTCGCGATTTCCGCGGCCGCCGCGTGAGCATGATCTTCCAGGATCCGATGACCTCCCTCAATCCAATCCAGCGCATCGGCGAACACCTGTTAGAAGCGATAGAGGTCCACGAGCCAAAAACAAAGCTACAGGCAGCAATCGCTCGCATCCGCGAGTTGGTGCAGCGGCTCGGCATCCAGCGAGAGCGGCTGGCAGACTACCCGCACCAGCTTTCCGGCGGCATGCGCCAGCGCGTCATGATCAGCCTGGGCCTGGTGCTCAACGCCGATCTGGTCATCGCCGACGAAGCCACCACTTCCCTGGACGTTATCGTCGAGGCCAAGCTGCTGGACCAGTTACGCGAGATTCGTGATGAATTCGGGGTCACGATCATTCTCATCACGCACAACATTGCCCTGGTTGCCGAGATAGCAGACCGCATTGCCGTCATGTATGCCGGTCGCCTGGCAGAACTGGGTTCTGTGTATGATGTCTTCGACAATCCGCTACACCCCTATACCCAGGGCCTCCTGCGCTCCGTGCCCAATATCAAGATTGATGAAATGGAAGAGCTTTACCGCATGGCAGGCGAACCGCCCAACCTGACCCACCCACCGGCCGGTTGTCGCTTCCACCCTCGCTGCCCCGACGCCATGCCCATCTGCTCCCGAATTGAACCGACATTTATGGAAGTCAGGCCTGGACACTTCGTCCATTGCTGGCTTTACGAAGAGCATCCTGAGAAGGAAGCTCCCACCATCAAGGTTGCGCCATGAGTGAACCAGGCAAAAACGGAAATAAGGGTGACGACTATCTGGTTGAAGTGCGGGACGCCAAAAAATGGTTCCCGGTGCAAAGCGGCTTTATGGCTCAATTGCTGTCAGGCGGCACCGCTTATGTAAAAGCCGTCGACGGCGTTACCTTTCATATCCGGCGCGGTGAAGTATTTGGACTGGCCGGAGAAAGCGGTAGCGGTAAGTCTACCATTGGCCGTCTGGTCATCGGTCTCACCGAACCAACCGCTGGCACAGTCACGTTCGACGGCATCGATCTCAGCACCCTCAGCAGGAAAGAGCTGCGGAAACTACGGCGACGGATGCAGGTCATCTTCCAGGATCCGATGGCCTCACTCAACCCGCGCATGACCATCGGACAGGCCATTACCCATCCCCTCCAGATTCACTTCCCTGAGAAATCAGGCGAACACCAGGAAATGGTGATGGACATGCTGGAACGTGTGGGTCTTACACCGGCTGAGTTCTTCTATAATAAGTACCCGCACCAGATATCAGGCGGGCAGCGCCAGCGTGTCGTTATTGCCCGGGCACTCATCACCCAGCCAGACCTTATCCTGGCCGACGAACCGATTGCCATGGCCGACGTCAGCGTACGCTCTCTGCTGCTTGACCTGATGCTGCACCTGCAGCAAGAGTTCAATCTGACTTATCTCTTCATCACGCACGACCTGGCCACGGCCAAATATATCTGTGACCGCATTGGCATCATGTATCTGGGTAAACTGGTTGAGATCGGCGAACTGGAGGAAGTCTACAGCCACCCGCTTCACCCCTACACCCAGGCGCTGCTGGCGGCTGTTCCGGTACCTGATCCTCATAAGCGGCGCACAACACCGATGCCCACCGGCGAGATTCCTAACGCCATCAACCCGCCGTCTGGTTGCCGCTTCCACCCCCGTTGCCCCATCGCTCGCTTCCCTCACTGTGCCGAGGAATCGCCCCCACTGCGCGAGCTACGGCCCGGACACCTTGTCGCCTGTCACTATGCAGAGGAGTTCCTTTAGAAAAAAAGAACCCCGGCTGGTGTGCCGGGGTGCTGGCTCCTACAATTCGCTGGGGTCGCCTTCGTACGCCTCTACTTCAGTCGCCTCCGGCCCTTTCTGACGGTGTTCCACATCATAGAGCACCCATTGCCCTTCGTCTAGATGTTCAGGGCTGATAATGGCGCCTGTCTTGTGGAAGAAGATATCCTCGCCCCCACCACGGGCAATAAAGCCATAGCCACGTGAGGGGTTATACCACTTGAGGCGGCCCAGATATTTGCCCGTCTTGGGGTCAATCTGGATTGTAGCCGGTTCTTCCATCTCGTCCTCGGCCTCATCCTCATCAACATAGCTGATCGGTTGCGGCGTGGGGATATCCTCCAGCTGTGCGAGCGACTCAGGCTCAACAGGCAAGCCGGCCTGATACAACCGGCGCTGCATCTCGACGGTGAAGACAAATTTGTTGCCTTCTGCGTCTGTCTCCCACTTGTCTCTAAAATTCATACTCAACTCTCCTACTTTCCGCATCGTGTGTCGCAAAATCAGTCGCTGCTTGCGCCAACTCGCGGCAGAATAAAACACAAAATTGCTCTAAACAACATCATCTACTCAATAAGGGATAATTGACTGTACACGCCTTCATCCTCGCCCACATATCGAGCGCTCAGACGCACAACCCCCGTCACCCTCTTGCGCGTACCAGTACCTGAAAGCGGCTGGGGCTTAATCATACGGCTCCCGGTTGGCGCCTGTCCAAGCCGCAAGCGTCGAACCCGCCCATCGGCTGTTGTCACATAAAGTGTATCATTAGCATCGCCAACTACGGCGGAAACTACTTCTGCTGCGTCTTCTGGCAACTTAACGTTGATCACACCCTGTCCGTAACGTCCCTGTGTCGGGTACTCCTGCAGTGGGCTGGCCTTGACCAAGCCATTCTCGGTGATACTCCACAGAAAGGCATCAGGACGTACGACTTCTGCAGAAACAACGCCGTCTGCTTCATCAACGAGCTTGATGCCCATGACGCCACCGGCAGCCAATCCCATCGGCCGCACTTCTGCTTCGTGGAAGCGGATTGCCTGTCCGGTCACTGTAGCGAGAATAACCTCATCTCTACCACTCGTCAAGCGAGCAAATGCCAGGGCATCACGATCATCCACATTCATCACCACGAATGGCTGGGAGGTGATGCCCGGCAAATCCTCAAGCCGGATCCGCTTGCAAACACCGCCAATGGTAACCAGGAAGAGGTAACCGCTGGCCCCTTCGGGGATCACCACAACGTCAGCCAACGAGTGGCGCCGGGTCAGGGCTGTGATGTCAGCCCAGTGGCTACCCTTCCCCAGCTCTCGCGCCTGTGCCAACTGGTGCACCGGCAGCGAAGCAGCCTCACCATTGGCAGCAATGAAGGTCACCATATCCTGTGTGTTGGCCTCCAGCAGCGCGCGCGGCGGCTCAGCCGGCTGGGCCGGAACTTTAACCGGCTCTGCTGTACTGGTGCGCGCCACTGTGCCTTCCTGGCCCACCATGACCCATCCCCGCTGATTGGGGATCAGATCTGCTGCCGTGACAATCGCCTCATCTGTATCATCGACAATCTGCGTGCGCCGCGTATCACCATACGCTTCCTTGACTTGCAGCAGCTCTTCCTTAATTGCCGCGCGCATCAGGTCAGGTTGCGCTAACAATGCTTCCAGGCGCTCAATTTCTGCCACACGGTCCTGATACTCCTGCCGCAGCTTCTGCCGTTCCAGCGCAGCCAGCCGTCGCAGTTGCATATCCAGAATCGCCTGAGCCTGCCGCTCTGAAAGTCCAAAGCGCGCCTGCAGACTATGACGTGCCGTCTCCACGCTTTCCGAGTTGCGAATGGTATCAATGACCTCATCCAGATTATCCAGGGCAATGAGCAACCCTTCCAGAATATGGGCACGGTCGCGTGCTTTGCCCAGATCATATTCTGTACGGCGGCGAATCACCTCCAGGCGGTGGTCCAGATAGTAGCGCAGCACTTGTTTCAATGTCAGCACCCGCGGCTCGCCATCCACCAGAGCAATCATGATGATGCTGAACGTGCTTTCCAACGGCGTGTAGCGAAACAGTTGCGCCAGCACTTTTTCCGGCTCGACATTGCGTGTGGTCTCCACAATGATGCGCATGCCGTTGCGGTCTGACTCGTCGCGCAGATCTGTCAGCCCCTCTATCTTTCCCTCGCGGTGTAGGTCGGCGATTTTGCTGATCAGATTCGTCTTATTCGTCTGGTATGGCAGCTCCGTGATGACAATGCGGGACTTGTTGCGTTCCATCTGCTCCACATGGGCACGAGCGCGCATCGTCACGCGGCCCCGCCCCGTGGCATAGGCATTGGCCAATGCGTTGTTCTCGCTCTTACCCCGGTATCGGAAGACCAATCCCCCCGTCGGGAAATCAGGCCCCTGTATAAAGGTCATCAAATCCTTGATCGTGATTTCGTCTAACCTGTCCCAGGCGTCGAGCATATAGACCAGCGCGTCGATCACTTCACCCAGGTTATGGGGTGGGATGCTGGTGGACATGCCTACGGCGATGCCCGATGATCCGTTAATCAACAGGTTAGGCGCAACGGACGGCAGCACTTCCGGCTCGCGCATGCTCTCGTCAAAGTTGGGCACAAAATCGACCGTGTCTTTATCCAGATCAGCCAGTAAGTCAAAGCCCAGCGGCGCCATACGCACTTCCGTATAGCGCATGGCGGCGGCAGCATCCCCATCAATCGAGCCGAAATTACCCTGTCCATCCACCAGCGGATAGCGCATCGAAAAGTCCTGCGCCATACGCACCATAGCGTCGTAGACCGATTGGTCGCCGTGCGGGTGATATTTGCCCAACACCTCGCCCACCACCCTGGCCGACTTGCGATAGGGCCGGTCCGGATAGAGGCCCATATCGTGCATGGCGTACAGAATACGCCGCTGCACCGGCTTCAGCCCATCGCGCACATCGGGAAGCGCGCGCGAGACAATCACGCTCATGGCGTAACTCAAATAGGAGTCACGCATCTCATCGTTGATGTTAACCTGCTTAATTGCACCGAATTCCATCATCTACCCCTGGAACAAATTACTACACGGAATAATTACGGCGCAAATATATGGTGTTTGCGAAATGCAAGCAAAGGAGGCAGGCGGATTGAGGGATCAAAAACGGCCTCTCCGCTTTGGAGAGGCCGTCTAATTGGCGCTACTTGTGCCGCAACCAGGTTACCTGTTTACCACTCGTCGGGCGATTCGACGTACAACACGCCATCCTCTACTTTCGTGCGGTAAGCAGGAACCGGTGTCACAGCCGGAAGGCGGACGGCTTCGCCGTCGCGAATGTCAAAACGGGCGCCGTGGCGGGGACACTCCACTTCATAGCCGTACAGCTCCCCGTCTTCCAGCGGCCCGCCATCGTGGGTGCAAATGTCAGCAATAGCATAAAACTTGCCGCCGACGTTAAAAATGACCAATGTTTCCTCATCAAACTCAAACCAGCGACGTTCCCCTTCGGGAAAGTCGCTAACATCACAAACTTTGACGAATTCTGCCATGTATATAGTCTCCTAGTCGTCACTCCGTCGCAATTCCTCAGGCCCTGGCATCCCATAAGCGCCGGCCTTGAGGACCTTTAGTGATAATAGGGCGCATTTTACACGCGCCATACTCAGCGGAACGCCAATCAGTTCCAGCAGGCGCTCCTTGGGGAACGCCTTCACTTCATCCAGCGTCATCCCCTTGATTTCCTCTGTGAGCAGCGACGCAGAAGCCTGGCTGATGGCGCACCCCTGCCCTTTCCAGCCAACCTCGGCAACACGGCCTTCGTCGTCAAGCCGCACATCAATACGCACCACATCGCCGCACAGCGGATTATCTTCCTCATAGGAAAAATCGTGCGGATCGACAGCCCCATAATTGAGCGGATGCTCATAGAGGTCAATAATCTGTTCCCGGTACATGTTGCTGCTCATAAGGTTTTTCACCCCGCAAAAATTGAATAATTTGGGCTGCCCCGTCACTTACAGGCGGAATACCTTCTTCACTCGTTCCAGGCTCTCCACCAGGAGGTCTACTTCTCCCCGTTGGGTATGGATGTAAAAGCTGGCGCGCGCTGACGCAGACAATCCCAACTTCTGGTGGAGAGGCATGGCGCAATGATGCCCGGCCCGAATGGCGATGCCGTCCTCATCCAGAAGCTGCGCAATGTCGTGGGGGTGTACCCCTTCCACTGCAAAGGCAGCAACGCCGCCTTTTTGCGCAGCCGGCGGCCCCAGCAGGCGCAAGCCCCGAATTTCACTCAGCGCTTCCAGTGCATAGCCAGTAATATCCTGCTCGTGGCGGTGCACGTTCTCCATTCCCAGCTCGGAAAGGTAATCGACGGCGGCGCCCAGGCCAATCGCCTCGGCAATGCTGGGCGTCCCTGCCTCAAATTTCCAGGGCAGGTCATTCCAGGTCGAGCCTTCCAACGTCACACGCCGGATCATATCGCCACCGCCCATAAACGGAGGCATTTCTTCTAACAGCGCCTCCTTACCATACAGCACACCAATGCCTGTTGGGCCGCACATCTTGTGACCCGAGAAGACGAGGAAATCACAGCCAAGCTCCTGAACGTCCACCGGCATATGGGGCACGCTCTGTGCGGCGTCCACCACGGCAATGGCGCCCACCTGGTGCGCCGCTTCTACCAGCTCTTTAACTGGCGTAATGGTGCCAAATACATTGGACATTGCCGTGAAGGAAAAGACGCGCGTCTTTTCTGTCAGCAGGCTTGATAGGCCACTCAGATCCAACGTACCATCTTCGTTAAAGGGCACATAGCGGATCGTCGCCCCAGTTTCCCCTGCCACCATCTGCCACGGCACCAGATTGGCGTGGTGTTCCATCTCGGTCAGCAAAATTTCGTCCCCCGCCTGCAAAGTGTGACGGCCCCAGCAAAGGGCCACCAGGTTCATCCCTTCCGTTGCATTGCGGACGTAGATGACTTCGTGGGAGGCGGGAGCGTTGATGAAGCGCGCGATCTTTTCGCGCGCCCCTTCATAAGCGTTGGTTGCCTTTTCACTCAGGGCATGAATGCCGCGGTGCACGTTGGAATGATAGTGGCGGTAATAATCATTCATAGCCTCGATGACTTGCACCGGCTTCTGCGACGAGGCAGCGCTGTCCAGGTAGATAAGAGGCACACCAGGGCGCACTTCCTGCTGCAAAACGGGAAAGTCAGACCGGACTTTTTCGACGTCAAACACTGTCATTCCTCTGTCGCCCGGCGGCATACGCCTGCTTCCGGGCTATGACGCCCCGCCTGCCATGCAATGATGCACCAGGCGAGGCGTCATTCTGCTTATTACTGTTACGCTTACTGACTCTCCTGCTTGGAGGGATTCTCAATCGGTACCCCGACGAGATTACCCCATTCCGTCCAGGAACCGTCATAGTTACGGACCGAGGGGTATCCAAGCAGATGGGTCAGCACAAACCAGGTGTGCGAGCTGCGCTCGCCGATGCGGCAATAGGCGATCACGTTCTGATCAGGCGAAAGCCCTTGTTCCACCTCATAGATCTGGCGCAGTTCTTCAACCGACTTGAAGGTGCCATCTTCATTGACCGCCTTGTTCCACGGCACATTGACCGCACCACCGATGTGCCCACCACGCAGCGCACCTTCCTGCGGCGACCCTGGCATATGCAGCAGCTCACCGCGGAACTCCTGCGGGCTGCGCACGTCGACCAGCGGTTGATTCTGTTGCAGATGCGCCAACACGTCATCACGGAAGGCGCGGATCTTGTAATCAGCGCGTTGTTTGGCGGTGTAGCTGCCCCTTGGGAACTCTGGAACATCCTTGGTCAGCTCGCGCTCTTCGTCAATCCATTTCTGGCGCCCGCCATCCATCAATTTGGCGTTCTCATGCCCGAAGAGGCGAAATACCCAGAATGCATAAGCTGCCCACCAGTTATTCTTGTCCCCATAAAAGACAACGGTCGTATCGTTGCTAATCCCGTTACGCTCCATCAACTCCTCGAACTGCTCAGCGCTGAGATAGTCGCGTCGCACGGGATCGTTAAGATCTGCAACCCAGTCGATGTGTACAGCATTCGGAATGTGCCCCGTGCTGTATACGAGCACGTCTTCATTGGATTCAACCAGGCGAATGTTCTCCGTGTCGTCCAAATGCTCCGCCACCCACTCGGTACTCACCAGTACATCGGGGTTTGCATATCCGTTGTTTGCCATTGTCTAGTCTCCTTTCCAACTAATCCTGATAAGTTAATAAAAGTTACAGCCTCCCTGCGATGAAACAAAAATGACGGTGATAGCCATCACCGCCTCCGGAATAGGCGAGAGCAGGCATCACCGTCACTTGTCGACTGACATCAGCGAGCAGTGATTACCACTCTCGCCTGATACAGACGCATCTGATCATCACAACGTAAGGCAACATATCTGTAGCCTTCATTAACCAACTTTCTCCAGGATCCGGGTAGCAATCCGGTCACGAACGCCTTCAAACGGAATGCGCTGCATGATCGGGTCAAAGAAGCCCAGTACGACCATACGAACAGCCTCGTCCCTGGGAATACCCCGGCTCATCAGATAGAAGATTTCCGTGTCATTCAGGCGACCAATCGTCGATGCGTGCGTACAACGGACGTCATCTGCCTGAATCTCAAGGCCAGGAATGGAATCGGCTCGCGCCGTACGTTCCAGAATCAAGTTGCGGTTGGCCTGGAAGCCGTCAATTCGCTGCGAACCAGGTAACGCCTTGATCATGCCTTGCCACACCGAACGCGCCTTCTGCTTCAGCGCGCCCTTGTAGAGAAGATCACTGACTGTGTCGGCCGCATTATGATTCTGCTGGGTGTCCAGATCAAAGTGCTGGCGACCGTCACCAAAAAACAACCCGGACATTCTAGCCCAACCACCCGGTTTGTCCAACTCAACGGTCTGGAAAGCTTTGGTGAGGCGGGTGCCCATCATACCCATCACCCAATCGAGCTTGGAATCGCGCCCAACACGCCCACGCTCATGGGTGAACTGCCAGAGGTTTGAGCCAAAATCCTGCAAGGAGACGTAGATAAGGCTGGCGTTGTCGCGTACCAACAGCTCAACAGCGCCGTTGTGCAGCGCCGTGCCTTCACCGGTCTCCGACTCGTACTCGTCGATGAAAGTCGCTTCCGCTCCATCCTCGACAATGACCAGCGTGTGGGTAAAAGTCTTGCCCCCCACAGACCACAGGGCGCTATGCAGCGGCGCTGCCGCCTTCACCCCTTTCGGAATGTAAAGGAACGTACCACCACGCCAGAACGCGCCATGCAGGGCGGCAAACTTGCCGTCTTCAACGCGCACGGCCTCTGTCATAAAATGTTCTTTCACCAGATCGGCATGCTCACGCACAGCGGTGTGCATGTCACAGAAAATGACACCCTGTTCGCGCAGCTCATCACTCAGCTCAAACTGAGTCACGTGGGCGTCAATCTGAACCATGACGCCGCCTGCTTTGTCTTCTGTCAGCTGCTGTCCCAGATGTGCTGGCGCCGCAACGCCCGGGGCGCTGCCATTGAGCGCAGGGCCAATCTGGTCTAGCTTGAACCGCCGGATGTCTGTCCGTCGCCACGGCTCATCTTGAGTCGTGGGCATCGGAGTGTTTTCGTAGACCTCCCACGCCTTCAGACGCAAGTCGCGCATCCAGGTGGGTTCATCAAGAGCGGCCGACAACTGCTGCACTGCCTCTTTGCTAAAAGTAAGGGTGCCGTCTCGCACTTCCTCTTTAAGGTTCGTTGTCATTCCACTTCCTCATAAAAAGGGGGCCGATCCATTTGCATGAAACGAACCCCCTCGATACTTAGCGTAATCCAGTTACTGTCACCGGCTTGTGTCT
>CAZRTM010000002.1:34231-49354 GCA_964602995.1 uncultured Ardenticatenaceae bacterium | reverse complement strand
AGGCTCATGCCCAGGCTTAGGCCCGTAGTCCAATCGTCAACGACACGCACCGGTGTTCGTACTCCTCTTAACCGATCGAGCCTTCCATCTGTAGCTGGATCAGGCGGTTCATTTCGATGGCGTATTCCATCGGAAGCTCCTTCACCAGCGGTTCAATGAAACCGTTGACGATGAGCGTATTCGCCATCTCTTCGTTGATACCGCGGCTCATCAGGTAGAAGAGCTGTTCCTCGCCAACCTTACTGACCGACGCCTCGTGGCCGATGGTCACGTCTTCCTCGTCGATCTCAATGTAAGGATAGGTGTCGGAGCGGCTGTGTTCGTCCAGCAACAGCGCGTCACAAACAACGTTCGACTTCACGTTATCGGCGCCTTCGTGTACCTTCAACAGCCCACGATAGGAGGAACGGCCGCCATCTTTAGAGATAGACTTGGAGATGATGCGGCTGGTTGTGTTCGGCGCAACGTGCACCACCTTACCACCGGCGTCCTGGTGCTGTCCCTTGCCGGCAAAGGCAATCGACAGAATCTCACCATGCGCGCCCTCGCCCATCATGTAAACGGCGGGGTACTTCATCGTCACCTTCGAACCCAGGTTGCCATCAACCCACTCCATCGTGGCGTTTTCATAAGCAACCGCGCGCTTGGTGACCAGGTTATAAACGTTGTTCGACCAGTTCTGGATCGTGGTGTAGCGACAACGCGCGCCCTTCTTGACGATGATTTCCACCACAGCCGAATGCAGCGAGTCGGACGAATAAATCGGGGCCGTACAACCCTCGACGTAGTGCACGTAAGCGCCCTCGTCCACAATGATCAGCGTGCGCTCAAACTGCCCCACATTCTTGGCATTGATGCGGAAGTACGCCTGCAGAGGCATTTCCACATGCACGCCCGGTGGAACGTAGATGAAGCTACCACCTGACCAGACCGCCGTATTCAACGCGGCAAATTTATTGTCGTTATAGGGAATTAGCGTTCCGAAGTATTCTTTTACCAACTCCGGATGCTGCTGCAGGCCATCGTCCATACCCAGGAAGATGACGCCCTTTTCTTCCAGCTCTTTTTTGATGTTGTGATAGACGACCTCAGATTCATATTGGGCGGCTACACCAGAAAGGAACTTCTGCTCCGCTTCCGGAATACCCAGTTTGTTGAAGGTGTCCTTAATATAGCCGGGGACATCTTCCCAATCGTCTTCCTGACGTTCGGCTGGCTTGATGTAGTAGTAAATGTTGTCAAAGTCGATCTCGCTGAGATCGGCGCCCCATTCCGGCATTGGGCGCTCCATAAAGTGTTCGTAAGCCTTGAGACGGTACTCCAACATCCACTGCGGCTCGCCCTTCATCATGGAGATGGTGCGGACGACCTCTTCGTTGAGTCCTCTCTCGGCCTTGTAAACGTAATCTTCCGCGTCGGAAAAGCCGTATTTCGAAGCGTAATCGGCATTGACTATCGCTACGACTTCCTCTTCGGTCAGATCTTGACGTTCATCAATAAAGTCGCTCATCTAGGCCTCCTCTAACGGCTCGTGCTTCTCGCGAAGCCAATCGTAACCTCTTTCTTCCAGTTGCAAGGCCAGGTCTGCGCCTCCGCTCTCTACGATGCGTCCATTCATCATGACATGGACGAAGTCAGGCTGAATGTAATTTAGAATTCGCTGGTAATGGGTAATCACCAACAAACCCATATCAAACTGTTCGCGCAGGGCATTGGCGCCTTCCGCTACCACTCGCAGGGCATCGATGTCCAGACCAGAGTCGGTCTCATCCATCACTGCCACCTTAGGCTCCAGGGTAGCCATCTGCAAAATCTCAGCTCGTTTCTTTTCACCACCGGAGAACCCTTCGTTCAGGTAACGTCCGGCAAATTTATAGTCCATGTCTAGCATGTCCATCTTTTCCTTCAGCAGGCGGCGGAACGCCGGGATGGAAATGCCCTTATCTTCTGGATCTTCGGCGCGACGGCGGGAATTAATTGCCTGGCGCAAAAAGTTCGCAACGGTCACGCCGGGTACGGCAACCGGATACTGGAACGCCAGGAATAGACCGCTCCGCGAGCGCTCATCTGGATCCATCTCCAACAGGTCCTTGCCGTCAAAAATAACCTGTCCCGCAGTTGGCTCATAGACAGGGTGGCCAGCCAGAGCATAAGCAAGTGTGCTCTTGCCGGAGCCATTGGGACCCATCAACGCATGGATTTCGCCCCGCTTCACAAGCAGGTCGATACCTTTTAAGATCTCTTGATCTCCAATCGAAACATGCAAGTTTCGAATTTCAAGTGCAGCCGTCATCTACATCTCCTGTTGATACAATTCTTACAGTTCAAATCAAAGCTATAGTGTAGACTGGATTAGATCGTGTTGATAACTTTCACTGTAAGTTCCCTCATACTATATACTAGGAGGAAATACCAACACGATTTGCGGGTCAGAGTAACTACCTCTCAACCAATGAGAGTATAGCACAGCGGGGGTAATTCGTCAATTTTGATAATAAAAATGATAAAAATAACGTAAATTGACAAAGGCCAGTCCACATGCTAAACTTCTCCTAGGATTAGGCCCAACCTTAGGACGTTGGATGCTGCCTCAATTCTCATCAAAAAGTGGTTGTTTGGGTGTTGGCCTAATACTGAAGTGCAAATCCACGTCTCTAAAGGAATTGTATCGTGAGAACTGTAACAGACAACAGTAAGGAAAGTACGCGCGATATCATCCTGCACACCATCAAACTGCGTAATAAGGCGACGGTGAATGAGTTAGCCGACGCCGCCGACGTATCGCCCGTTACTGTGCGCCACCACTTGAACGCCCTGCAGGCAGAGTCCCTGCTGGTCTCTGACAGCGTGCGGCGCAAAGTGGGTCGCCCTTATCACGTCTATAGCCTCAGCGAAAAAGGGCACGAGCTTTTTCCCAAGCGTTATGCCCGGCTCAGCACGCGGCTCCTGGAAGAACTGAAGAAAGAGTTCCCCGCTGAGGTCATCACTCGCCTCTTCCAAAACGTCGTCCAGAGCATCGTCGAAGAACAGCGAGAAGAGTTTGAGAACCTGCCCTTTGAGGAACGTATCAGGTACCTGGTGGAGCTGTTGGCGGAAGAAGGCTTTCTGGCTCGCTGGGAAAAAACAGATGACGAATATCGCCTGGTTGAGTATAGTTGTCCCTACATTTCGGTCGGCCAGGAGCACACAGAGATCTGCTCCTTCGATAAGGAGTTGATTATTTCCGTCCTGAACACCGAAGTGGAGCAACATAGCTGCATGCTCAGCGGCGACCAATGTTGTGAGTTTTCATTTATGGCGCCCACGAGCGCCGAGGGACAGAATTAAGAGCGCTAAGGAAACGATTATGATTTCGAGCAAAGAAGATGAAATTATGGAAGCGTTGCGCGAGGTGATTGACCCCGAAATCGGCCTCAATGTGGTCGAGCTGGGCCTCATCCGCAACCTGGAGATTGACGACGAGGGCAAAGCCCACATCGTCATGATCATGACAACGCCGTTTTGTCCCTATGCTCCACAGCTTATTGAACAGGTACGGCTGGCCACCAATACCGTAACCGGCGGCGGTACCGAAGTCGAAATCGGCAGCGAGCTGTGGGATCCCTCCCTGATGGAGGAAGGGGCCGGTGGTGATTGGGGTCTTTTCTAAGCCCCATACGCTTAGGCGCTCTGCGCTATGCAAACTGGCAATCAAGGACCCTCATTGCGAGGGTCTTTTTTATCTGTGAACCACCGCCCTTCTAACGACCAGCCATGAAAAGCACTGTATCAGCTTCGCCAATCAACCTCTACGATCTGTCACGCTCACAACTGAGCGAATTATTGAGCAGCTGGGGCTACAGCGATTATCACGCGAGCAAGGTCTGGGACTATCTCTACCGCCAACAAGTCACGTCCCTGGCGGCAATGAGTGAGCTGCGCCCCGACCTGCTCAACAGGCTGAACGCTGAAACCTACCTGGGCCAGCCCGAGTGCGTCCAGGAGCAGATCAGCCGCGACGGCACACGCAAATTTCTGCTGCGGCTGGCCGACGGCCAACTGGTTGAAACGGTCCTCATGCCCTACCGTGACCGCTACACCGCCTGTATCAGCACCCAGGCCGGTTGCGCCATGGGCTGCGTCTTCTGCGCCACCGGGCAGATGGGCTTTGCGCGCCACCTGAGCGCCGGGGAAATTGTGACCCAGGTTCTACACGCAAGACAGGCTGCGCAGAATACAGAAAGCCCGCGCACGCTGCGCAATATCGTCTTCATGGGCATGGGCGAGCCGCTCCACAACTACGAATCCACCATGCGCGCTGTGGACATTCTGACCGAAGATACCGGCCTGGCCCTCGGCCCGCGCTATATCACCATCAGCACCGTGGGTCTCGCGCCCGCCATCCGCCGCCTGGCCGACGAAGGACGCCCCATTAACCTCGCCGTCAGCCTGCACGGCGCCACCGATGCCGAGCGCCGGGCGTTGGTTCCCGTGGCTCGCAAATGGTCTCTGTCAACCCTAATCGACGCCTGCCGCTACTACAGTGAAAAGCGCAACCGCCGTATCTTCTTTGAATGGACGCTCATCGCCGGCGAGAACGACACGCCAGAACAGGCCCACGCCTTAGGAGCGTTGCTGTCAGACCTCGACGCCCATGTCAATCTGATCCCGCTAAACCCCACAGGAGAGTATGGCGGCGCCCCCAGCCAGCGCCAGGCGCAAGACCGCTTCAAAGCTATTCTGGCCGAATACGGCATCCCCAGCACCGTGCGCCAGCGTCGCGGCATTGACATCGACGCCGGCTGCGGCCAACTGCGGGAGCGGGTGCTGCTCGAGACCGCCTAGCGACGAATCCCAACAACCACCCTCTCCCACAGCCACTCACTTCAGATTAGCGCAGCACCACAGCGGTCCACGCCTCAATCCACTCCTCGCGGTTGGCCTCAATCTCTGTCGGCTCCACCTCTGCTGTCTCATCCGCCAATGCCGAATACAGTTCAAACTCCTCGGGCAGCTCAGCATTTTCATTGATGGGATAGACAAACATACGCAGCGGGATATCTTCCTGGAACTGTTTGCTTAGCAGGAAATCGACCAGCGCCTCCGCCAGGTCGCGGTTCTCTGTGCCGCGCAAAATGCCGGTGAACTCAATCTGCCGGAAGCAGGTACCCGGCGCCGTCAGAGATGCACTTGGCGCTTCGTCAACCGGCGGGTCGGCGAAAATCACCTCGGCTGGCGGGCTGCTGGCATAAGAGACCACGATCGGCCGGCTGCCATCACTGGCCACGCTGAAGTTGCCGTAATAGGCCTCATTCCAATCATTTGTGATCAGCACATCATTCTCGCGCAGCTCGCGCCAGTAATCGAGATAGGTGTACTCACCCTCTGTGCCATAGTTTGCGATGGTTGTCAGCAAAAAGGCCAGGCCCGGGCTGGAAGTGGCCGGGTTCTCGGCCACCAACAGGCCGCTGTAAGCAGGGTCAACCAGGTCGTCCAGGCTTTGTGGCGGATCCAGCTCGCTCTCCTCAAAGTATTGAACGTCGTAGTTTAGACAGACGTCTCCGAAATCCACCGGTAGCAGCCGGTTGCTCTCGTCCAGCTTGTAGCGGTCTGGAATCTCCGCCAGCAGCGGTGACTCGTACGGTTCAAAGATATCCGCGTTCAATGCGCGGCTTAAGAAAGTGTTGTCCACGCCAAAGAAAACATCGGCCAGCGGATTATCCCGCGCCAGAATCGCCTGGTTCAGCGCCGTTCCCGCATCGCCGGCGGGGAGCAGCACAATGCGCGCGTTATGTTCTTGCTCAAACTGAGCCAGAACCTCTTCGCTGGCATCGAAGCTGTCATGGGTCATGAGGGTAATTTCACGGACCTGGCCGGCATCCGCAGGCTCAGTCACTTCCTCTTCCGTGGCAGGTGGCTGGGTCCCAGGCGCCGTGGTTGGTTCTTGCTGTTCGCCGCCACAGGCCACAACCAGCAAGAGTGAAAGCATCAACAACAGGTACACTACTTTACGCATAATTCTCTCCTATCTTCGCCAGATCTGGCTGGTGTGAACGCAAAGGAGGTAACCTGAGGCCACACACACTTCGGCAATGGCATCTTCCATAACGTTACTCAGTCCGCGGGCAGGACCAAAAGAAAGTAGCTCATCACGGAGTTCCCAGCGTAGCCCTGTGGTTGAGAGCACGTGAACATCACCACCGAACGGGATTAAAGATACGGTGTCACCCGCTTCCCCTTCAATGCGCGCCCGTTCCTGCACCAGCCATATCTGTTGGTGTTCAGTCAGAAAGCGGATATCTTTGTCCCTGAGTTGCGGGTGCATCAGCAGCAACACATTGGCAAGGGTCTGGTCCAGACGACCACCAATGCCACCGAAGATGATAATCTCCTCGTCATAATGTGCCGCAGCATGTAGCAGCGCCAACTCAAGATCCGTCTCATCCTTGGCTTCGGGGTACTCAATGAAGCGAACGCCGGCCGCTTCATATTCTGGGCGTCTCTCCGCCGGAAATGAATCGAGATCGCCGATGACCACCTGCGGCAAAACGCCCAGCGCTACCAGATGGCTTGCGCCGCCATCGGCAGCAATGACGGCAGAGGCCTGGGCAAGATAACTCTTCGCCCACGATGTAGTCTCCATATCCCCATTGGCAAAAATGAGCACTGACATGATATCTCCAGCTCGGGGCGCTGCAGGCGCGGTCCCGCGATCATCTCCAGGCCTACGTTCAGGCCTACGCTGTGAACGCTGACTCCATTCCATCTGGTTCAGCGCCTGTAAACAAAAAGGCTACCCACTTTGGGTAGCCGCGTAAGCAATGATCTGCATCCCTACGCCGGCATTACCCGGATCAGGTCCTCAGGTCGGTGACAAAGTGGTCACCCTCTCAGCCGGGCTATCCCGGCTCCCTGTGCGTTCTTGAATTGTTGTCTCCATTATAGTACAGCCCACGCGCCAGGCAAGCGGAATCGTGCTTTTCTTGCACAGCGCCGGTCACAACTCTATCATTGGAGCAGGATGAACCAACAAAACGACGCCTCATTTCCCTCCAAAGTACAGAAGGCCATCGCAAACTTTCCACGCACCATTGGCGAGGGTTGGCGGCAAGATCTGGTTGCCCTGCGCAACTGGTTCCGTCGCCGCCGCAAGGCCCGCCTGGACTACGTGGTGCTGCCCATTTCTGGCTCACTCCCCGAACGGCCCGGTCCGCCACGCTCCTTTCTGCAACGCCAGCTTCCTCTGCCCCCTGAGCCGCTGAGCCTGCAGACGCTAAACGAGCGCACCCAGGCCATCGCCGACGCTGCCAACGTGCGCGGCGTCGTTCTCCTCCTGCAAGAGCTGGCCTTCCCGGGCGTCTCCACAGTACAAAATCTGCGCAAGACCATCCATCGCCTGCGTGAGGCCGGCAAGGAAGTGGTTGTCTACACGCCATATCTGGATCTGGCACACTACTACACAGCCTGCGCTGCCGACCGCATTATTGTGCCCCCTGGCACGCAATTTGAGGTTCTGGGGCTGCGCGTCGAGGCCATCTTCTTGCGCGATGCTCTGGAACAGATTGGCGTCGAACCAGAGATTCTGCAAGTCTCCCCCTATAAGACCGCATTCGACATGTTCGATAAATCGGAGATGACGGAAGCGCAACGGGAGCAGTTCAACTGGCTACTCGACGACAATTACGACGTCATCACCGCCGATTTGGCTGCAGGGCGTGGCATGAGCCAGGAGGAAATCAAAGCGCTGATCGACGGCGCGCCCTTCTCCTCAGAAGAGATGTTGCGCCACGGCCTCGTCGACCATATCGCCTATGAAGATGAGCTACCCTATTTGCTCGCCGGGCCTAACCAGACACGGCCGGCTTCAGAGGCAAAACAAGCGGCAGAGGACAAAGAGGAAACAGAACGGCCCAAAGCGCGCCTAAAAACCTGGTCCCAGGCGCGCTCGCTGCTGCTGGAAAAGGCCTGCCACCCGACGGCGAAACACATAGGCGTCATTTCGCTGGAAGGGGCCATTACGATGGGTCCCAGCCGCCAGCCCCCCATCGACATCCCCCTGCCCTTCATCGGCGGCGCAACGGCCGGAGAAGAGACGATCAGCCGCCTCTTGCGCAAAGCTGAGAAGGACAAGAACATGGCGGCGTTGATCTTTCACGTCGATTCCGGCGGCGGCTCTGCGCTGGCCTCAGACCTCATCTGGAGACAGGTTCAGCGCATTGCCCGGCAAAAGCCGGTCCTCGTCTACATGGGGAACGTCGCTGGTTCCGGAGGATATTACGTTTCGGCAGCCGCTCAGCACATCATGTGCCAGCCCGGCACCATCACCGGCTCCATCGGCGTCATCATGGGGCGCATCAGCACCAAAGAGCTTTTCGAACGGCTGCACGTAGAGCGCACCAGCCTGCAGCGCGGCGAACATGCAGGCCTTTACCGCGATATCCGGCCCATGACGCCCGAGGAACGGGAACTACTGTGGGAGCACCTGATTGACACCTACGAGCGGTTCAAAGCCGTCGTCCGCGAAGGGCGGGAAATGGACGAAGAGCAACTGGAACCGGTTGCAGGGGGGCGGGTGTGGACCGGCCGCCAGGCTCAGGCGCACCATCTGGTGGACAGTCACGGCGATTTTGTCGACGCCATTTACCTGGCGGCGGAGTTGGCTGAGCTGCCGGTGGACGACAGCCATTACCCCACCGTTATCGACTACCACACCCGCTCCCAAACTCATCTGCTGCCAGAACCTTTTCCCGCCGGTCGCGCCATCGAGGAGCTTCTCAGGCGCGACTGGTTACAGGAATTCAGTGGCAAAGCGCTCACCCTGATGCCTTTCTACATACAGTTTCGTTGAGCCTGGTGGCTACCGAGGATGACAGCCACACACTAACGGACCGGTCGTGGCGTCTTCTCGGAAATGGCAGGTTCAATTTCAGCTCCTGAACGGCGGTCCGCGAGCCAGTTGTGCAGGCTCGCCAGCCAACCGCCACCCTGCTTCGGACCATCCGCCACCGGCGTCCTCGCTTCATCTTCAGAGCGCTCTGCGGCCTTCCGCTTTGTCCGGCGCATCATGTACTTCGTCACCTCTTGTTGGTAATAGTCAGACATTGCCAACACTCCTTCCCTTGTGGCTGCGGCATCACAGATACAGCAGCCTGCCTGGTGTTCATATCTGAGCAAAGGATACGAAGCCGGCCGGTTGATAGTCAGGCAACAAAAGGTGTATTGAGGGGTTGAAAAGGGGGTTGATTTATTGCAAGAGAGCGTGCGCCCGTGCCCGGGCCACGGCCTGGGTGCGGCTGCTTACCTGGAGCTTGCCGAAGATATTGTTGAGATGCTTCTTGACGGTGCCCACGCTCACCGTCAGCCGTTCCGCAATCTCCCGGTTCGACAATCCCGCGGCGACCAGATGCAACACCTCCAGCTCCCGTTCCGAAAGCGGCTCCACCAGCCGCAGTTCAGGCGCACCGGCGTCTACACCTGCGCTGGCTTTATCGTCAGGCTGGCTGCCAAACTCCGCCGCCAACGCCCGCACCAGCGTCGCCAGCTCAATCTGCTCCCCATAGTGGCGAGCCGCGGCAAACGCTTCCTCACTCATCTGTTCAGCCAGCTCAGACAGCCTGTGCGCCGCGTAGTTACGTAACCAGTCGCTGTCCGTATCGTTACGAAGGAAGCTCATAATCTCGACGGCCCGTGCAAGGTGGCCGGCTGCGGCAAAGGCCGACGCCATCTCGAACAAATGCCACATTACCATCTCGCTACGATGCTCATACGAGATTTGCAGCGCGTCATTCAGATAACGCCACGAACCTTCATACTCCTGCAGGCGGCCCGCAATCTCACCCAGACCGTGCAGAGCATAGGCCACTCCACCCGGATCGCCCACGTGGCGGCAGATTTGCAGCGACTCGTGATATAGCTCGCGCGCCCGCTCATACTCCTCCTGCGCCATCAAAACCTCTGCCGCCGCATGCAGGGCGTAAGTCGTGGCCCACGGGTTACCAAATTCTCGAAACAGGGCCAGGCTTTCTTCCAGATAACGCAATCCTTCCGCCAGCTCCTCTGCGTTCGGCTCCCGGCCATACATCATGGTGCGTGCCGTGCCCAGCGAATAGGCCGCCCAGGCCGCGCCCCACGTATTCCCCCGCTCGCGGTGATACTGATAATTGGAGCTATAAAAGCGCCGCAGCGGCGTCACTTCGTCGAGCAGCCCTGTGGTCCAGGCGAAAAGAGCCAGCGGCATGGCCATCGACTCGTCCTCTCCCAGTTGCTGCACCTTATCAAACGCCTCGCGGTAGAAACTGGCGCTCGGATCCGACGCCGATAGCACCCCGGCATCAAACCACGTCTTAAAAAGCTGTAGCTTAAGCCCCAGCAGATCGCCCTCCTCAGCAAACGCCTCCGCCGCTGCTCGAAACAGCTCCAACCCTTCGCACACCCGGCCGCGCATCTGATAGTAGAGCAAAAGGGCGCCCATTGCCGCCTCGATAGGCGCCGCTGCCCGCTGGCCGACGGTCCTGCGCCAGGCCACCCGAATGTTGTCTAGCTCCCCATCAATGGCTTGCAGTGCATCTAGCTGCGCCTCGCTCTTTAGCTCCGGCTCATTCTCACGCAGAAAATCGGCGAAATAGGCCATGTGCCGGTCCTGGGTCTCGGCCAGCGCTGTTGCATTGGCAGCCAGCTTTTCACCGGCAAATTGCCTCAGCAGCTCGTGTATTTGATAACGGCCGCCCGGCGTGGCTACCAGCAGTGACTTATCCACCAATCCCTGTAGCGCCGCCAGGGAAGCACCCGCCACAGCATGGGCCGCGGCGCGAGTGCAGCCACCACGGAAGACCGAAAGGCGCGCGAATATATCCTGCTCTTGTTCGCTAAGAAGCTGCCACGATTGTTGGAAAACAGCGCGCATGCTGCGGTGCCGTGCTGGCACATTGCGCATCCTCGTTTCCAGGAAATCGAGGCTGCGCTCAATTTCGGCGGCAACTTCCTGGCAGCTAAGGGTACGCAGCCAGGAAGCGGCCAGTTCCAGGGCCAGCGGCAACCCCTCTACCATGCGGCAAATTTGCACAACACAGGCCTCTGTTTCCTCCAGGGCGAAGCTGTGTCGCGCCTGCCGCGCCCGCTCGCTAAACAGGCGCACAGCATCATACGCCGTCAGCTCTTCCAGCGTCACGGCCTGGTCTGGAGTAGGGAATCGCAACCCGGCCAGTGGGCGAACCCACTCTTCTTTCAGGTTCAACACCTCACGCGAGGTCACCAACGCCCGCACGCCCGGGGCCAGCGCAAGAACGGACGATAGCAGCGCGGCGCCGTCCAGCAGATGTTCGAAGTTGTCGATGACTAACAACAGCTCTTTGTCGCCCAGGAACTCCAGCAATTGTGTCTCACTGTCCTGTGGACCATGCAACCTCAACCTCACCGCTTCCGCAATCGCCGGTGCAATAAACTGCGGCTCGCTCACACCCTGCAGTGGCACGAAGGCCACGCCCTCCCTGAAATGGGGCTGCAACACGCCTGCTGCTTCCAACGCCAGGCGCGTCTTGCCACTGCCGCCCGGCCCACTCAGCGTCAGCAGCCGGCAATCAGCCCCGCGCAGCAGATCCACAATGTCGCCAAGCTCCTGCTCGCGCCCCACAAAGGAGGTGCCCAACGCAGGCAGCTTTTCTCGCTTCATGAATCCACCATCCTCTCTAATTAAGGCTGCCGTTTTCGCAACTGCTCTGTCATTCCAATCGTCATTCTGAGCGCAGTCCGCGCAGCGAAGAATCTCCACAATCGTCATTCTGAGCGCAGTCCGCGTAGCGAAGAATCTCTACAATCGTCATTCTGAGCGGAGTCTGCGCAGCGAAGAATCTCTGACCACTGATGAGATGCTTCGTTGCTCTCAGCATGACGCTGAACAGTACGGCGTCCCTATCATCCAACCTCTGTGGAAGTATAAGTGAGAGGCTATAGGAGTACAAGACGAGTGCAGAGGGCAGGCGCCATTCATTTTGGCGGAACTTTTCCCACGCCGCCCACGTCTATACACCACAGCGAGATAAGCCGGCTTACGTAGGAAGCGTCTATGAAGCACAGCCCAATCGTACATCAGCACGGCTAATCTCTGCTATACTGGTAACAGACGATTGACAAATTTGAGCAGGGAGCCGGCCCATTCCGGCACAACCAAAAATGTCCAGGCGACGACAGGTTTCTACTGTACAGCAACAGACCATCTACTACCCTTCCCGGCATCCACAGCGCGCCAGCGAACCCCCGGCCTTGCACCTACCGGCGCCCGAACGCCCACGACCCCGACGCTGGCCAATAGTTCTTTTCCTGATGTTGGTCCTCTTTGCCTGCATCGGGAGCGTGCTGGCAGGCAGCCTCTATCTCTACCAGCGCAACCGCATCATCCCCGGCGTGCGAACACTGGGCGTGCGCCTGGGCGGGCAGCGGGTAGAGGAAGCCACGGCAGAATTGGAGCGCCACTGGGCACAGCGTGAAATCCGCCTGGAGGCGCAGGGTGACCAGTCATTCACCATGCCCCCGGCCGCCCTGGGCATCGTGCTCGATGCGCGTGAGACCGCCCTGGCCGCCTACAAATTGGGCCGCAACATCCCCGACATCGAAGTGGCCATCGCCCACGCCTTCGGCGGTCGTGAGTTGCAGCCAACATGGTATTTCGACCCGGCTGCCGCGCGTCAGGGATTACAAACCATCGCCGAGCAGGTCAATGTAGCGCCCCAGGACGCAACCGTCGAGTTTTCAGATGGTCAGGCGCGAGCTATCGCCGGGACGCCCGGCCGCGAGCTGGATGTTGAGGCCACAGCCGCCTGGCTCCAGCAACACGCCGCCACTGCTGTGTTGGAAGGCGAACTACCGCTTGTCATTCGCGAGGTAGAGCCGGCCATTACGGTTTCAGATGTTGAAGGTATCGCCCAGCAAATCAACCAGCGACTGAACCAGCCCATCACCATCCGCGCCTATGACCCCATTCGTGATGAAACGGTCAGCGGCAATATAGCGCCAGAACTCTGGGCGCAATGGCTTTCTGTGGAAGCTGTTCCAACTGATCCGGATGCGATCACCTGGCAGATAGATGGCGAGCAGGCTGCTGCTTATCTCGAAAGCCAGGCGGCAGAGCTGGGCGCCGACCGCTACCTCAACCTGGAGGAAGCCACGGCTGCCCTTACCGGGGCCATTGAAAACGAACAGTATCAGGTCAACCTGCGCATCTACCACCACGAGCGCCAGCACACCGTCCAGCCCGGCGAAACGCTTTCCAGCATCGCCTATGATTACGGCATTCCCTACCCCTGGATCCAGCAAATCAACCCCGATACGGCGGATGGTATTTTTCCCGGCGATGTGCTCGTGATTCCCTCACCCGATGTACTCCTGCCGCTACCGGTCGTCGAAAACAAGCGCATTATCGTCAGCATTTCAGAGCAACGTATGTGGGCCTATGAAAACGGCACGCTCAAATGGGACTGGCCGGTCAGCACAGGCATCGACTCCAGCCCTACAGCTCCCGGCGTCTTCCAGGTTCAGAGCCATGAGTCGAACGCCTATGCCAGCATTTGGGACCTGTGGATGCCAAACTTCATAGGCATCTACCGTCCGGTGCCAACGAGCGACTTCATGAACGGCTTCCACGGCTTCCCCACTCGCAACGGCGTCAACCTGCTCTGGACCAACAGCCTGGGCCGCAAAGTGACCTACGGCTGTATTCTGGTCAGCAACGACAACATCAATCTGCTCTATGAATGGGCCGAAAAAGGTGTGGTCGTGGAAGTAACCCCCTGACGTCTGCCTCTACATGTCGGCCAGACTGTAAAGCGATTTGGTAAATCGCTTCACATGTCATAAAAGCGATTTACCAAATCGCTTTACATAACTCAGCCGCATTGCACACTGCCCACAGGACAGTTACAATCCGGTCGCGTCCAGGCACTCAAGAGGCAGAAGATGGCAGAGAATATCCCGCGCATAACGCTCCCCGACTCACTTCGCGACAACCTTATTGTGGACAGCGGCGTCGTACGTCACATACTGGTTGACTTTGTTAAGAGCGAGTTGGGCAAAGCGGGCTTCAGCCGCGCCGTGCTTGGGCTTTCTGGCGGCCTCGACTCCGCCCTCTCCTGCTACCTGACTGCTGCTGCCCTTGGCCCAGAGAACGTCCTGGCCCTGCGCCTGCCTTACGCCGCTTCTTCCCAGGAAAGCCTGGCTCACGCACAAATGGTAATTGACGACCTGGGCATTGAGAGCGAAACGGTGGAAATCACCCCCATCGTCGAACCCCTGTTTGAGCAGTCGCCGGGCATCACAGCCCATCGTAAAGGCAATATCATGGCCCGCGCACGCATGATGGTCATCTTTGATCGCTCTGCTGCCTGGAACGGTCTGGTTATCGGCACCAGCAACAAGACGGAGCTGTTGTTAGGCTATGGCACAATCTTTGGCGACCTCGCCTCCGCCATCAACCCCATCGGCGACCTCTACAAAACTCAGGTGCGACAGCTCTCGCGCGCCTTGGGCATTCCCGACGCCATCATCGACAAGCCGCCCAGTGCTGACCTCATTCCGGGGCAGACAGATGAAGGTGATTTCGGCTTCACCTACGACGACGTCGATCCTCTTCTCTATCTGCTGGTCGATGAACGCTATTTGCCGCATGAAGCAGTCGAGGCAGGCTTTTCTGCCTCCTTCGTGCAAACCGTCATCCGCATGATTCGAACCTCCCAATTTAAGCGAACGATGCCGGTTATTCCCAAGCTAAGTGGTCGCACTGTGGGCCACGATTTTCGCTACCTGCGCGATTGGGGCACCTGAGCAGTCCTGGCAAAGATATGCAGCGCACTTCTCACTTCCGCCTCTTCATTGTCATATTGCTGCTTGCGGCTGTCGCCATAACCGCACCGGCAGACGCGCAACCAGGCACAGCACAACTACATGCCAAGGCCGACCCCTGGGTCATTTCGGCGACAGCAGAGGGCGAAGAGGCCGAATTTCTCATCTTCATGGCCGAGCAAGCCGATCTCAGTGCCGCCCACAACCTTGATAGCCGCCTCGAGAAAGGGCGCTTTGTGTATCAACAGTTGACAGCCACCGCCAGCCGCACACAGCCAGAGTTGATTCAGACCTTAGAGTCAATGGATGTCACTC
>CAZRTM010000002.1:32187-34131 GCA_964602995.1 uncultured Ardenticatenaceae bacterium | reverse complement strand
GCCAGCCGCACACAGCCAGAGTTGATTCAGACCTTAGAGTCAATGGATGTCACTCACCAACCATTTTGGATAGCCAACATGATCTGGGTGCGCGGAGACCGGCGCCTTGCGGAAACAGTCGCCAGCCGGCCTGACGTGGCGCGCCTGGTGGCCAATCCTTCCGTGCGAATCGCGCCCATCCCAGCCCTCACGCAAGGCGAGCCAGAAAGCGCCTCAACTGTGGAGTGGAATATCGAGCTGATCAATGCGCCCGATGTCTGGGCCGAAGGACACCGGGGTGAGGGCGTGGTCATTGGCGGCCAGGATACCGGATATGATTGGCAACATCCCGCTCTACGCGATCAATATCGGGGCTGGAACGGCGCAACCGCCGACCACAACTACAACTGGCACGACGCCATTCACACAGGCGGCGGCGTATGTGGGCCGGACTCACCCGAACCGTGTGACGACCACCAACATGGCACACACACAATGGGCACGATGGTCGGCGACGATGGCGCAACCAACCAGATTGGCGTTGCGCCCGGCGCACAGTGGATCGGTTGTCGCAACATGGACAGCGGCGCAGGCACGCCGGCAACCTACAGCGAATGTTTCCAGTGGTTTGTTGCACCTACAGACCTGAACGGCCAGAATCCTGACCCGGCCAAAGCGCCGCACGTCATTAACAATTCCTGGGCCTGCCCACCTTCCGAAGGGTGTGCGGACCCCACCCTGCTACAAACGGTCGTCGAAAACACCAGAGCAGCGGGCATCGTTGTCGTCACCTCGGCTGGCAACAGCGGGCCGTCCTGCAACACAGTGCAGCTCGCGCCAGCCATTTACGATGCCGCATTTAGCATTGGAGCCACGGACAAAAACGACGCCATTGCCCCATTCAGCAGCCGTGGGCCGGTTGTGGTGGACGGCAGCAACCGCCTGAAGCCTGATGTAGTGGCGCCCGGCCACCAAATCCGCTCTTCCCTTCCTGGCGGCGGTTATGGCAATTTGAGCGGCACCAGCATGGCGTCGCCCCACGTCGCCGGGCTTGTGGCGCTGCTCATTTCAGCGCAGCCCTCGCTGGCAGGCGATGTGGAGCAGCTGGAGGCAGTGGTTAGGAACAGCAGCCTGGCCCTCACCAGCAACCAGATGTGTGGTTCAGTTCCCGGCCAGGCCGTTCCCAACCACACCTACGGCCACGGCCGCATAGACGCCCTGGCCGCCTACGACCTGGTGCGCATGCCTCTCTCTTATCATATGTACCTCCCGTTTTGGATAGAGGAGCAAACGGCAAATGACTGATAGCAACGCAAAACGCAGCCCCAAACAGGCTGTGAGCGTCAGCCTGGGCAGTTCTGCCCGTGACAAGCGGGTCGAACTCACCCTATTGGGCGAACCGGTCGTCATCGAACGCACCGGGACCGATGGCAATGTCTCGCGCGCCCAGACCCTCTTTACTGCTCTCGACGGCCGCGTCGACGCCCTCGGCGTCGGCGGCATTGACCTCTGGATTGAGTTTGAAGGCCAGAAACACGCTCTCGTGGCAGCACACAAGCTGATTACGGGCGTTTCCAGAACTCCGGTTGTGGATGGCAGCGGGCTTAAGAACACGCTGGAGCGAGGCGTCGTCGATGTATTGGTTGCCCACCTGGGAGATCGTTACCGCCAGGCAAAAGTGATGTTAACGGCTGCTGTTGATCGCTTCGGCATGACCCGTACCTTTTTTGATGCCGGGTACGACGTATTATGTGCTGATTTGATGTTTGCGCTTGGCATCCCCATTCCCATCCGTAGCTACGCCGGGTTAAGGCAAGTCGCCCGTTTCCTTTTGCCCATCGCCCGCCGCCTCCCCATCAGCGTCCTCTACCCCACCGGCGAAAAACAGGATGTCATTGTTCCTCGTTACGAGAAATGGTACCGTTGGGCAGACGTCATTGCCGGTGATTGCCACTATATTAAGCA
>CAZRTM010000002.1:13081-32087 GCA_964602995.1 uncultured Ardenticatenaceae bacterium | reverse complement strand
AGAAATGGTACCGTTGGGCAGACGTCATTGCCGGTGATTGCCACTATATTAAGCAACACATGCCAGACGATTTGAGCGGCAAGGTGATCGTGACCAACACCACAACGCCGGACGACGTTGCCGCTTTTCGAGAGCGTGGCGTCACTCATCTGCTCACCACGACGCCCCGTCTTGAGGGCCGCTCCTTTGGCACCAATATGATGGAGGCGGCTCTCACTGCCGTCGCCGGCAAAGGACGCCCGTTAACTCACCAGGAATTAGACGACCTGATCGACAGGCTGAACCTGCAACCGCACTTTGAACAGCTTCAGGAATCATAGGAACCAGACACAGATGTATTGCATTATCGCTGCCGGTGGAACTATCGCGCCCGAAGATCCGCTCTTTGACTATACGAATGGCAAGCCAAAGTCCTTGCTTGAAATCGGTGGTCGTACAATGCTCGAGTACGTCGTGGACGCCGTCCAGGGTGCGAGCGGCATTGATCATATTGTCGTGATGGGCATTGATGAAAGCGATGTTCCGCCCGCCCTACAGAGCGCCGGTGCCCGGCTGACATTCATGCCCGACAGCGGCAGCCTGGTTCAAAATATCCGCATAGCCGTTGAATACATCAGCCAGCGCCAGAGCGACCCCCAGCCGCTGCTGATCACCACAGGTGATGTCCCCCTTCTCACTTCACAAGTGGTAGAGCGCTTTATCGATTCCTGCCGGCCCTTCGATCGCCTGGCTTACTACAATCTCGTCACACGCGAGACGCTAGAAGAGGCCTTTCCCAACTCCCGGCGCACCTTCGTGAAGCTGAAAGGCGTGGAAGTGGCCGGTGGCGATCTGGCCCTGACCCATCCGCGCATCATTCACACCAACCCTGAACTGTGGGAGGCGATGTATAATGCGCGTAAACATGCCTGGCGGCTGGCGCGACTGGTCGGCCCCCTGACCATCCTGAAACTGCTTGCCCGCCAGATGTCTATTGCAGAAATTGAGGCCAAAGCGGGGCGGCTCATTGGCGAGCCAGTGCGTATCCTCAAAAGCCCTTATGCAGAGCTGGCAATGGATGTCGATAAACCACATCAGGTTGAACTGGTACGCCGCAAATTAGAAGCACGCGCTATGGAACATTCGGCCTGACCTACCGATCCTACAACGTGACTTGCGGTGGGATATCCATTTTTTTCACCACCGCTCGCATTTCAGGGTCCAAATCAGTCCTAAACGTACCTTAAGTTATCAGATACACCCGAAAAATCGGATCTCTTTGTTGCGAGAGGCCATCCTGGTCGCTATTGAATCGAGACAAAGCAGCGTTTACAATAAAAACAATAAATTGGTATGGACACCCATCGCCGCGAGACAATCATGAGAGATGCCACCCGAGACCTGGACCAACTCCGGTCACTTTTCGCAATCAACGATCATCTCAAGCAAGTTGTTGCCGAAGGGCTGGAGATTAACGTGGTGCTGCCCCGGGTTCTTCGGGCAACGTTAGAAGAGACCGGTGCGCACTCGGGCAGCATCGTCGTGGTTAATGAGCAACTCGAGCCGCAGTATGCCTGGACCCTACGGGAAGGAGAGTTGCAAGCCCACGAGGGCATGTATTTGGATGAGATTGTCAGCAAAAGCCTCTTTTCCTGGGTGGCAGACAATAAGTGCACCGCTGTTGTTGAGGATACTCAGGAGGACGACCGTTGGCTGCAGTCGCCAGATCAGGACGAGAGCGACGCTTCATGGTCCGTCGTGTGCGCTCCGCTCATCATTCGCTCGCGCCCCGTTGGGGCCATCATCATCAGCAAACCAGGGGCCAACCAGTTCGATCAGGAAAGCATTGATCTTCTGGACGCTATTGCCAACCAGGTGGCCAGCACGGTTGAGAGCGCCAGACTTTATCAGGAAAGCCAGGAGCGCACCGGCGAGCTGGCGGCCCTGGTCAGCGCGACGACGACCATCTCCGGCAGTCTGAACTTACCCGACGTCCTAGATGCGGTTGCGCAACAGATGAGACAACTGGTCGATGTCGATGTCTGTGCGCTCTTTGAATGGCAGCCGGATGAACAGCACCTTTCGCTGCATACGATCTATCCCGAAAGGGCGCGGCCAGACGGCGAGAACCTCTCGGTTGCCGTCACCGACGACCATATCTGGCAGTTACAACAGGCCCTCGAAGAGCTGATACCGCAACAGGTGCATGGCTCTGCTCTGGAGACCAACGCCTTCCTGCGCTCCATCTTGCCCGACGCCGAACTGAAAGCGGCACTACTCATGCCCATCGTGGCCCGCGACCGGCCGGTGGCGCTGGCCGTCCTGATGAACACGGCGCAGCGCAGGCAGTTTGGAGAGCAGGAGCTGAATTTGCTCCAGATGCTGGCTAACCAGGCAGCTATCGCCATCGAGAACGCCCGCCTCTACCAGGATACGCAGCGGCAGCTCAAAGTCTCGGCTCTGCTCAACGAAGCCAGCCGGGTCATCAATTCTAGTCTGGACACCAACCACATTTTGCAGCTCCTGTTAGCGCAAATGAATGAGCTGATCAATTCAGAGGCAATCTCTATCGCTCTGGTCGACAAACAGGCCAATGAGCTGGTTTACGAAGTCGCCGAAGGAATCGGTAGCCAGAAGATCCTGGGCCTGCGCCTCCCTTCAAACAAGGGCGTCTCGGGCTGGGTCATGGAACACGGCCAACCGGCGCTGGTTCAGAACACCTTACAGGATGAACGCTTCTACCGCGATGCCGACCGCCGCACCGGTCACGACACCCGCTCCATGATGTGCGCCCCGCTGATGGTTAAAGGTGAGGTATTGGGCACCGTACAGGCTATCAACCCCCGTCACGGCCCCTTCACCGAGGACGACCTGCAGCTTCTGGTGAACCTGGCCAACCTGGCCAGCAGTGCGCTGGCCAACGCCCAGCAATTTGCCCGTACCCAGGCGGCAGAGGCGCGATATCTGAGCCTGTTTGAGGACAGCGTTACACCCATCTTGTTAACAGACCTGTCGGGTACCATTGTCGAGGCCAACCGTCGCGCACTGGAGTTTCTGGGATACGAGCGAGCGACACTGCTGGGCCAGCCGATTCGCGCCATTCATTCAGAAGCAGTGCGGCATAGGGCGCCGCAGTTGGACACAATTGGTCGTGATGAGGTGCAGAAGTTCGAAAGCAAGATCGTCAATAGTACAGGACGGACGGTGCCCGTTGAGGGCTATGTCAAGCGCACCGTTTCCGGTGACAGCGAGGTGTTGCAGTGGATCTACCGCGATATCTCACAACAGGTCGAGCTGGAGGAAATGCGCGAGGATCTGATGGCGATGTTAGTCCACGACCTGCAAAGTCCGTTGGGCAACATCATCTCCAGCCTGGAGCTACTGCGCTATGAACTGCCGGAAGACGGCGACCCGATTCTGGACTCAATTGTCGAGATCGCCTCTCGCAGCAGCCGCCGCCTGCAGACCCTGATCCGCTCTTTGCTGGATATCACCCATTTAGAAGCAGGAAGGCCCATCACCGAGGCTGAATTTGTCGATATCTCCTCGCTGCTCGCAGATGCCCGCGAAATTGTGCAACCAAACCTCGAGCGCCGTAACGTCCAGTTGCACATAGAATTAGCCGCTGTCCTACCGGAGGTCTACGTCGATCCCGATATGATCAGCCGTGTCTTCATTAACCTGCTCGACAACGCCAGCAAATATACGCCTGAAGCGCGAGAAATAACTGTTGCCGTGCGCCCGGTCGAAGGGGAGCAGCGCGTTCTGGTCTCAGTGAGCGACCAGGGACAGGGCATTGCGCGCCAATATCGCGAGGTGATTTTCGAAAAGTTCCGGCGCATCCAGGGCAAGGACGTACCGAAGGGTATGGGATTGGGCCTGGCCTTCTGCCGCCTTGCTGTGGAAGCGCACGGCGGCAAAATCTGGGTAGATGATGCCCCCGGCGGCGGCGCCCGCTTCAACTTCACCTTGCCAACGGTCACCAAATTCGAAACAAGTAACGTATAGATATGACAGAACGGCTCTACTACACAGACTCATACACGACCACCTTTAACGCAACTGTTGTTGATCAATTCGACCACAACGGCCGCCCCGCCCTGGTGTTGGATCGCACCTACTTCTACCCCGTTTCCGGCGGACAACCGGCCGACGCAGGGACGCTCAACGGTGTGCCGGTGGAAGACGTTTACATTCGCGAAACAGACGGCGCTGTGGTTCACGTACTCTCTGCCACACCATCGCCCGCTGAAATGCAGGGCGTACAGGGCGTAATCGATTGGGACCGCCGCTTCGACCATATGCAACAACACACCGGGCAGCACATTCTCTCGCAGGCCTTCATCCAGGTCGCAGACGCGCACACTGTCAGCTTCCACCTCAGTGATAACAGCGTCACGATCGATCTCAATAAGGAACAACTGCGCCCGGAAGATGTCGAACAGGCCGAGCTGCTGGCCAACCAGGTTATCTGGGAAGACCGCGCCATCCGCATCAGGGAGGTTTCACCAGAGGAAGCAGAGCGTCTGGCGCTGCGCAAAGTCCCTGAGCTTGAATCTGATAAACTGCGCCTGGTTGAAATCGAGCAATTTGACGTCACAGCCTGCGGCGGCACGCACGTCTCTCGCACCGGCGCCGTAGGTATGATCAAGGTCGTCAAGCTGGAGCGTCACCGCCAACAGCTTCGCGTCGAGTTTTGCTGCGGCAAGCGGGCGCTGTTGGATTACGGACGTAAAAACCACGTGGTCAACACGCTAGCCAATGAGCTGACCACCGGCTATTGGGAGCTGGAAGGTGCAGTGGCCAATATGCGCGAGGAAATCAAAGAGCTGCGGCGCGAAAACCGCCGCCGGCAATCAGAGGCCATGGAGCTGCTTGCCGAAAAGCTACTGGCCGAAACGGCAGGCCAGAATGGAGCACGTATCATCAAGCGCGCTTTTGACGACCGGGGGCCAGACGAAGTGCGCACCCTCGCCAGCCAGATTGCCGAAACGCCCGGCGCAATTGCCCTACTTGGCCTCAGTGGCGACAAGTCACAGCTAATCTTCGCCCGCGCCAAGGATGCGCCTGGTCAGATGAACGAACTTTTGAAACCCGCCCTACAAATCCTGGGCAGCGCCGCGGGCGGAGGCTCGCCGACTTACGCCCAGGGTGGGGGTCCAGTAGCAGATTTGGAGCGCCTGGAGCAGGCATTGGACCACGCCGAGCGCCTGCTACTGGCTCAACTCCATTAACGCAAAGAAGAAAAGATGGCTAATTCATACGAGTCCAAGACTCAGGCTCTGCAAAAAGTGCCCTTTTTCAGCCGCCTGAAAGCGGATGAAGCAGCCGAGCTGGCCCACCGGCTTGTTCCTCGCCATTTTGGCCCCGGTCAGGTGATCTTCCATCTGGGCGACCCGGGTGGTTTGCTCTACATCATCAGCACCGGCAAAGTCAAAATCACCAACAGCACGCCTGAAGGGCAGGAAGCATTGCTGGCCATCCTTGGCGCAGGTGATTTCTTTGGCGAATTGGCCCTCCTCGACGACGCCCCCCGTTCGGCCACAGCAGAAGCAATAGAAGCAACTGGGACGCTGACCCTGCACCGTGACGACTTCACCCACTTTCTCAACGGCAACCCCCAGTTTGCCTCCCACGTGATGCAAACCCTGGCCAAACGCATCCGGCATCTTAACGACCAGATCAGCGACGTCTTCTTTCTCGACCTCAACGGTCGCCTGGCCCGAGTCCTTCTGAAGCTGGCCCAGGATCACGGCCATCCGGTCGAAGAAGGGACCCTGATAGATATTCCGCTCACCCAGACTGATCTGGCCGAGATGACTGGCGCCACTCGCGTCAGCATTAACAAGACGCTCAGCCGCTTCCGGCGTGCTCGCTGGGTGCAAACCGGGGATCGTCAGATCATCTTGCTGGATATTCCGGCCTTGAAACGCCTGATCCAGGTGTCCGGCGGCTGATGGCTTAACTCGCCTGCGCTTGCGTTAATCAATCACGTCGCAAGATAACCTTGCCCGTGTTGCGATTCTGCCGCACGTAATCATGCGCCTCTCCAGCATCACGCAAGGGAAAGACGCTGTCAATCACGGGCTGCAACGTCCCATCCTCGAACAGGGGCCAGAACCGCTCCCGGAAGAGCCGCGTAACCTCGATCTTCTCCGCCGCAGGCCGCGGGCGCAGCCGCGAGCCGATGATGCGCAGGCAGCCGCCCTGCACCAGCCTCAGATCAATCTCCGCCTTGCTGCCGCTGAGAAGGCCAATGAGCACCAGACGGCCGTTAGGATTCAGTACCTGCAAATTGCGCGCAAAATAATCGGCGCCCACCGGATCCAGAATCAAATCGACGCCTCCGGAAGCGGTCGCTTCCTTCACTTTTTCGGCAAAATCTTCTTTCTTGTAATTAATCGCCAGAGAAGCGCCCAGCTCTATCCCTTTTTTCAGCTTCTCCGGCCGCCCTGCCGTCATAAAAACCCGCGCTCCTTCATGATGCGCTAGCTGAATGGCCGCCGTGCCCACGCCGCTGCCGCCAGCGTGGATTAAGACCGTCTCCCCTGACACAAGCCCCCCTTCTAAAAAAAGGTTCACAAAGGCCGTCAACCACACTTCCGGAATCGCGGCGCCCTGCTCAAAGGACCACGAATCGGGCAGGCGCAGTAACATCCCTGCTGCAATGGCCACTTTCTCAGCATAGCCCCCGCCCGGCAACAGAGCACACACCCTATCTCCAACCTGCCACCCTGTGACGGACTCGCCCACAGCTTCGATGACCCCCGCCGCCTCCAGCCCAGGCACCTCGGTCACACCGGGCGGTGGCGGATAATGGCCGCGCACCTGCGAAAGGTCCGCGCGGTTCACAGCCGTCGCACGAATGTCCAGCAAAACCTTATCGTCGCCATATTCCACATCTGGCACTTCTTCCCAAACCAGAATCGGCACTCCGTCTTGTTGATGGGCTACAATCCCCTTCATAAGTCGCTTCCTTCTCTCTCGTGGAATTTCGGTCTGCTTTCATTGTAACACTGGGCCTACCCGCGCCAAGACAAACAACCTGCCAGACTGGTATTGCCATCCTCAGCGGCAATGATACACTAATCGCGGCGCCCGCAAGAAGGAGGCTTTTGCCATGACCAAACGTGAAATTTATACTGTCAATGTCGCCGGCCTGACACGCCATCTGCCACTGTTTGAAGTTGCACCCGGCGTTCGCATCGCCATTTTCAACATGCTGGGTGATACGTACGTAGCCAAAGCTGCTGCCGCTGCGCTGGCAGAACGCCTGAAAGAGACTGAAGCCGACGTCTTACTGACTGCCGAGGCTAAGAGTATGCCCCTGGTATACGAGATGAGCGCACTCATGGGCCTGCCCTACGTCGTCTTGCGTAAAAGCTATAAGACTTACATGGGTGACGCCATCAGCGCCGAAACGGTATCGATCACCACAGGGCGCAAACAGACGCTCTACCTCGACGAAAAAGACCAAAACCTTATTACCGGCAAGCGGGTCATTATTGTGGACGACGTCATCAGCACCGGGAGTACGTTGCGCGGCATGAAAATGATTGCCGAGAAAACGGATGCTACAGTCGCCAGTGTGGCAGCAGTCTTTACCGAAGGGGAACAGGATTGGAGCGGGATCGTCGCTCTGGGGAACCTCCCGGTTTTCATTTCTGAAAGTAAATAAACGAAAAATGGCCGAGGCAGCCACCCTCTCAATCTTCAATCACCTCTTCGCCTCAGTCGCCGAGGAGATGGGCGTCACGCTGGGCCGCGCCGCCTATAGCCCCAACATCAAGGAACGGCTGGACTTTAGCTGCGCCGTTTTTCTTGGTGACGGTCAGATGTTGGCCCAGGCCGCGCACATCCCCGTTCATCTGGGAGCAATGCCGGCCTCCGTCCAGGCCGCCATCGACCATTGCGCCCCATTCCGCCCTGGCGATGTCATCATCCTCAACGACCCCTATCTGGGAGGCACGCATCTCCCCGATGTAACGTTTGTCTCACCACTTTTCTTCCAGGACGCAGACGCACCGCAACCGGCGGCAGAACCTGCCTTCTTCGTCGCCAGCCGCGCCCACCACGCCGACGTGGGTGGTATGTCGCCCGGCTCCATGCCCCTTTCCAATGAGCTATACCAGGAAGGAGTGATCATTCCACCCATCTGCCTGGTTGAAAACGGCCGGCGCAACCAGGCGGTCTGGCGCTTGCTGCTGCGCAACGTGCGCACCCCGGCCGAACGGGAAGGCGACCTGGAAGCGCAGTTGGCAGCCGGGGCCACGGGAGCGCGTCGCCTGGCGCAAATTGTGGAACGCTATACCCTGCCCCAGACGCTGGACCACGCTGCCGAGCTAATCACCTATGCCCGGCGCATGACCGAAGCTGCCATCAGGCAGATGCCGGACGGCGTTTACAAATTTCGCGATTATCTCGACGGTGATGGGCAGGGCGCCTCAGACATTCCCATTCAGGTAGAGCTGACCATCGATGGTGCGCACCTGCACGCCGATTTTTCGGGCAGCGCCGCCGCGGTGCAGGGTAACCTGAATGCCGTTCCGGCCATTGTACAGTCGGCTTTGGTCTACTGCGTGCGCTGTGTGGCGCTGGCCCTGCTCCGGCTGGAATTGCCCATGAATGAGGGCGTCTTCGCTCCGCTTTCATTCACCATTCCCCCCGGCTCCATCCTCGATCCACCGCTGCAGCACGCAGTAGCGGCGGGTAATGTAGAAACATCCCAGCGCATTGTGGATGTCATCTTCGGCGCTCTGGCGCAAGCGGTACCAGAGCTGATTCCTGCCGCCAGCCAGGGTACCATGAACAACCTGACCTTCGGCGGCGTTGACCGCGGCCAGCCTTTTGCGTACTACGAAACGCTTGGCGGCGGCGCAGGAGCAGGCCCCGAGCAATCTGGCGGAAGCGGCATGCACGTGCATATGAGCAACACGCTGAACACCCCGGTCGAAGCGCTGGAATATAGCTTCCCCTTACGTGTAGAACGGTATGCTCTGCGCCAAGGGTCTGGCGGGCGAGGTCAATACCACGGCGGCGAAGGGCTGGTGCGCCAGATCCGCTTCCTGACCCCCGCCAGCGCCACCATTACCAGTGAACGACGCCAGCACCCACCATATGGTCTGCAAGGCGGCCGGCCGGGCGCCTGTGGGCGTAACAGCCTCATCCGCGGCGACGAACAGCAAAGCCTCGGTGGCAAGGTGGCTGTCTCGTTACAACCGGGCGACGTGCTATCAATCGAAACGCCGGGCGGTGGCGGCTGGGGTGCTGAACAGACAGAATGAACCGTGAGCAATGAAACGTAAGCCAGCCCTGCTCTTCACCTCTCTGCTCGTGGCAATCCTGCTGGCCGGCTGTGCAGGACAGGCCCAAGGAGAACTTAGCAGCACGTCTACAGCCACTGTCCAGAGCCAGGCTGCGGCTCCCACTGCCTCCCCCGCAGCAGCGGCAACAGCAACCGCCACCAAAAAGGCAGCCGTGTCGCCTCCCACGCCCACACCCTTACCTACCAGCACGCTCCAAGCGCCTGAACCAACTCTCACGCCAACGGTGACGCCAACCCTCGGCCCTTGTGACGCGCGCCTGGCGGCTGAAGATGAAGGGCTGTTAACGCTCGTGTCGCGCACCTACGGCCTCAGCCGCGATTACGTCCCGGCCGATCTCGTCCCGCTCTCTAATTACTTCCCCAACAGCGTCACCCTTGGCTATCCCACCGAGGTGCGCGAGATCATCATCGAGCCGTTACGTGAAATTATCGAGGCCATGCAGGCAGAAGGACTGAATCCGCAAATCATCTCTGGCTACCGTGGTTACGCCGCGCAGTCGCTGGCGTTGCAAAAGTGGTTGGAGCAATATCCCGATTGGGCCACCCATCTCAGCGCGCCGCCCGGTCACAGCGAGCACCAGTTGGGCACCACAGTTGATTTCGGCTCGCCGGAATTAGCCGAAATGGTTGGTGAGGAGTTCATCCAATTCCACCCCGCTTTCGATAGCACCAGCGAAGGCCGCTGGCTGGCCCAACATGCCCACGACTATGGCTGGACCATGAGCTACCCGGCAGGGGCGTTCGAGCGCACCGAGTTCTATTACGAACCCTGGCACTTCCGCTACGTGGGGCGCGAACTAGCGCAACAGTTATTTGAGCAAGAACTGACCATTTCCGAGCATCTTCTGCAGCTCCAACCCGAACCGTGCATACCGTGAAACCACCCTGGAATCTTATCCTGCTGCTCGCTGCCCTGGCGCTGGTCACATGCGCTCAGGAGCCGCAAAGCGCCGTGCCTACCGCCGCACTGACAGCATCCTCGCCTGCGCCAACAAAGGAGTCTGCCCGCCTACCCGCCACAGCAACGACCGCGTCAGCCCCCACCGTGGCGACGGCAACGGTCGCACCCTCCCCCACAGCCACGGCGACAGCAACCGAAATTCCGGAGATTGTCGTCGCCGTTCCATCTGCCTGGTTTACGGCCACCGAGCAGGCGACCATACAAAGCAGCGGGTGGCGCTGGCGCGTTGAACTCAACGAGCAACCGGCCGCGGCTATAGAGAATAGCAGCGCGCAGTTAGCCCTCATGCCGGGCGAAGGCCAGCCCCACGTGGGGACGCAGCCATTGGCCCTCACTGTGCCCTTCAGTACCGACTGGGATGGCGTTTCCCTGGCCCAGGCCCAGGAAATCCTGGCCAACGGCCACCAACTGGTTCAGGTTGTGCCCTGGGCCGATGTTCAGGCCCAGCAACGGGCGCTCTACGTCGACGGCCGGCACGTCAGTGCGCCTGATTATCCCTTACAGCAGCCCTGGTTTGTGCAGGCTGCCCCCGGCTATGAAGAGGCAGCCACAGCGCTGGCAGCTCACTTATCTCAACAGACGGTGGATGAGACAGTGCACCTGGCCGCCGTCGGCGATGTGATGCTTGATAGAGCGTTGGGCGCGGTCATTGCCGGTGGTGATGTCGCCTATCCCTTTCTCTACGTCCAGGAGCACCTGCAACGGGCCGATTTGACCCTGGCCAATGTCGAGTCGGCGCTCGGAGATACAGGCAGCCCCGCTGAGAAGAGCTACACCTTTCGAGCGCCGCCGGAGGCCGCTCGCTCGCTGGCCAGCGCGGGCATCGACGTCGTATCGCTGGCCAATAACCACGCCCTCGACTATGGGCCGCAAGCGCTACTTCAGGGCATCGACCTGCTGCGAGCACAGGGCATTGCGCCGGTTGGCGCAGGCGCAAATGCCGCCGCTGCTCGCGCGCCGGCCATCCTGGAAGTGGAAGGTATGACCCTGGCCATTCTGGCCTATGCCAACGTGCCCGTGGAAGGGCGCGACCCCTATTTTGACACTCAAACATGGACGGCGACAGAGAGCCAGCCGGGTCTCGCATGGGGGATTCCAGAAGAAATCGCCGCGGACGTTGCCGCTGCAACCGCGGTTGCGGATCACGTTATCGTCTTGCTACACAGCGGCTATGAGTATGTCCCCGCCCCCAGCCCCGAGCAGCGCGCTGCCGCCTATGCCGCCGTCGATGCCGGAGCCACGCTGGTCATCGGTCACCACGCGCACATCCTGCAAGGCGTTGAATTCTACAACGACGGCGTCATTGTCTACGGTCTGGGGAACTTTGCCTTCAACATCACCGGCTCGCCGGAAAGTGCCATTCTCAACGTATGGTTGAACAAAACGGGGGAGCGAGCAGCAGCTGTGCGGCAGATCGAATTCATACCGGCGGTCATTCAGGAAACGGGCCAGCCAGCTCCCCTCAGCAGTGAGGAAGCGGCCGCCATTCGCCACGAAATCTATCTGCTCTCAGCCACTTTGGATTAAGCCGTGGGGGATGGCTCAGGACAACTGACCGCTACATCACGGTAGAGCAGGAACCAATCAGGTAGCGTCTCGTACCGTTCGCGCGGATGGTCAATACGCCCGATCTCAACTTCCTGCACCTCATCACTGACTGCGTAGGTGTAGACGTGCTGGTAGAGGCTGATGGCCGGCACGGCGGAGGTCAGCGCGGTCTGGAAGCTGTCGTAATACGCCTTGCGCTGGCCGACGTCCCACACCTGTCGCGCCTGTTCCAACGCTTCACTGGCTGCGCGGCTGTTCCACGAGGCGTAGTTATGCCCGCGCACAATGGCCTCCTGGCTCCAGAAGTCGTAGACATCCGGGTCGCCTGAAGCAGCCACCTCAGTCAGCGCCACATCGAAGCCTCGCTCTGCCAACGCCGTGGCGAACGTCGCAGCGTCCACTGGCTGCAATTCGGTAGCAACACCTACTTCGGCCCACTGCTGCGCCACAGCCGCCGCCAGCGCCCGTTGTGCCGGTTCATCAACCAGCAACAGTCGCAAGGCCAGCGGCCCGCCCTCGCCCTGACGCACGTCGCCACCCTCCGGCAGCAGCCAGCCGCTCTCATCAAGAAGCTGCGCCGACAGTTCAGGCTGGTATGGATAAGCAGTGACGGCGCCGGGATTGTAGGCCCACGAGGTTGGTAAATACGGCCCCTCCAGCGGCATTCCCTGCCCATGTAGCGCCTGTCCCACAAGCGCCTGCCGGTCCAGAGCATGGGCCAACGCCTGCCGCACCTCTCGTCGTTGCAAGGCCGGCGCCCCCTGTTCGCTCAGGTTGAAAAGCAGTTGTGTGTAGCGTGGCAAAGGGGCTGTGAAGAGGCGCGTCCCGTCCATTTGCGCCACTTCGGGAAATGCCTCCGCCTGTACGTTGTTAATGGCCTGAACTTCGCCATCTTCATAAGCATCCATCAGGGCCTGCATATCAGGGAAGAAGCGGAAAACCAGGCTGTCCAGTCCAACCCCCTGTGGCCAGTGAGCAGGATTGGGAGCAAGCAGCAATCGCCCGGTGCGCTGCCAATCTTCGCCAGCAGGGACCAGGAACGGACCGGTGCCTACCGGCCGGCGGTTGAAGTCGCTATCCGGAATGCGCGCGGGGTTCTCGTTACCGAGGATATGCTCGGGCAAGATGCCGCGCGTTGTGGCGTCGAGAAAGGGAGAATACGGTTCAGGCAGCGTGATCGTAACGCTCTGTTCGTCACTGCTGCTGACGGTTACCGCCTGCCATAGCGTTCTCAGGCCGGCCGGGGCCGGGAACGCCTCGTTTTGCAGCAGGCGATAGGTAAAGACGACGTCCTCGGCTGTGAACGGCTCCCCATCATGCCACTGCACATCGTCGCGCAGGGTGAAGGTAACTGAAAGGCCATCTTCGCTAACCTGCCATTCACGCGCCAGCGCCGGCACCAGAGCGCCGGTCTCGTCATAACGAGTCAGGCCATCAAAAATGAGGGAGGTAATTTCACTGTCAACCCGGTTGGCATCGCTGAGCAGCGGATTCAGGTAACGCGGTGCGCCAACCAGCCCCTCCACAAAGGTGCCGCCGGCTGCCGGGACGCGAGTGGTGCACAGGCTTTCACTTTGTACCTGGTAGGAAAGCAAGGACAACACCAGGCCCAGACATACGATGGCCAACAGCAGTTGCCAGCGTATATTTGGCTTCGAAGTCATGGCAGTACTACGTTAAGCAGCCTGGCCCCAAGCGATGAAAGTAAGGAGGGTAACGATGAAGAAAGCGATGGAGAAATAGATGGTGATCCGGTGCATTGTCGCTTCGACACCGCGCTTGGTGCGGTAACCACCGGAATCGCCGCCACCGCCGCCCATAAATCCACCTAAATCAGAGCCTTTGCTTTGCAGCAAAACCAATATGACAAGGACAACGGCGAGTACAATTTCAGCAATGCTCAGATAAGGCGCTAACGGTTGTAAGTCCATTCGGTCAATCCTCGAGAGTGATTGGTTCTTCCAATCGGATATTTGCACTGGGATATGATTCAAACGTAGCATTATAGCAAGCAGACGCCGCAGCGTCGAATGACCACAACGAAACCTTAACGTCGATTTATCTGCGAAGATACGATGTGGCAAGGTTCCATTGCTCTAAACATTGCCTGTGGTAAACTAACCCGCGCCTGCTGCCAGAGCAGAATCTAGAGGTACAGGAAAACCTTGTGATATTGGTCAAGAACATCACAAAGCGTTATTACTCGTTGGTTGCAGTGAACGATCTCACCTTCACCATTCCACGCGGTGAAGTCCTTGGCATTCTCGGACCTAACGGGGCCGGAAAGACTACGCTATTCAAGCTGATCGCCGGTTTCCTCAACCCCGATGAAGGGGAAATCATACCGATGAATGGCCAGAGCGGTCACTGGCCCGCTATCGGCTACAAGCCAGAACGCCTGCTTTTCCCCAACCAAATGCGGGTCGAGGAATATCTGAAAATGATGGCGCACCTGAGCAATCTGAAAGGGACAGCAGCCACAGAAGCGGTTTCGACGGCCCTGCAACAGGTGAAGATGGAGGACGCCCGGCACAAACAGATTGGCGATTGTTCCAAAGGGATGCGACAGCGCCTGTCTCTGGCCCAAAGCCTGATCGGGCGGCCGTCTCTGCTATTGATCGACGAACCGTCCAACGGACTGGATCCCGAAGGCCAGGCCGACATTTGTCAGATCATCAGCGAGCTGCATCAGGCGGGGCATACCATTGTGATGAGCTCCCACCAGTTGCCTGAAGTGACGCGCGTTTGCACACAGCTTATCATTCTCAAGCAGGGCCGAATCCACTACCGTGGCGGGATGGAAGAGGCGTTATCCCTGCGCCCGCACGTCACCATCGAAGCAGACAAGTACCTGGGGGCGATCTCAGGCATTCTGAAATCGTTGCATCCCGATCTTGAGGTGGAAGATAATTGCGTCATCCTGAACAACGATGCCATTCGCATGCGACGTCATGTAGTGAGCCTGCTTGTCGGGACCGGTTTCGACATCGTGCGCATCGCTCAGAAGCGGACAACGCTGGAAGAAATTTACGCTGAGGCAGTACAATGGCACAACGGGTCTTGACGCTGACGGGTTATTTTTTCCGTCGCCTACTCTTATCACTCGCCGGAATCCTCTACATCTTGCTGTCTCTGGCCTTCTGGCGTCTCTTCTTCTCGCCAGGCCAGGGTACGCCAGACATTGATTACTATATCCTGGTGATCGGTTTGTTCGGCGCCGGGTTGACCTTCCTCATCACACTGTCCATCGCTGCGCGCGGCTACCGGGCCCTCCACTACCCCATTTTGGCGCGCCTCCCCAGCCGCGTCGAGCATCTGACAGCCGTGATGCTGGCCAGCCTGCTCTATAGCGCCCTCCTTCAGTTGCTGGTTGCCCTTCTGGCCCTCTTTGATGGCCCGGCGTTCTCGCTGGGCCAGGCGCTGGAAATCCCACCCATCTGGCTTTCCGTCAACCTCCTCGCCGCAACGCTCGCCCTGCACGCTTCTGACCTGGTGACAGCAGGCTGGTCTCGCGTTTACGTCTACGGTTTGCTGGCAGTGCTGCTCTTCGGCCAACAGATCACCAGCGGCTCAACTGGCCGGCTGGCGAATATAATTCTGCAGGTGGGAAACTGGTTTATCCGGCGAGGATGGGCGGCCGCAGGAAATCTTGTCAATGACGCCTCGCGTTGGCTGAACGGCAGTGGCTCCAATTTGTTGGCTCAGCTCTTTGACCTGGTCTTCTGGCCCTTCCGCGCCGTGGCCGATGCGGTGATTGCAGGTTCTTTTGAACCGCTTCAGGCGCTGGCCCCCGCTCTGCTGGTTCTCTATGCCACCTTTCTCTTCATGCTGGCCGCCGACTTCTTCGCCAATAAAGATCTCTACTTAACTGAGTAGATCCCTTCCTCATCTTCATCCGGTTCCAGCGCCTCTGGGAAGAAACGGCGGTTAAGAGCCTTTGCCAGTTGCGCGCCTTCTTCCGGCGTCAGGCTCTTGCCAAACTGCCCGGCGCGCGAACCATAGTCAAAGGCCAGAGAATCGTTGTTTTCGCTGTAATAAAAGGGGCCCACGTGTTGCATATCGTAGGCATCAGTGACGCCAAAGAGCGACAACGGGCGGCGCACAATCAACAGCTCTTTGTTGATAAACAGAATCTCCCGCGTCGCCGCATAATATTGCCACCAATACCACACGCTGCGCCCCAACCGGTACCAAACATAAGCCCAGACCAGCAAGATGAGAACCCATACGATTAAGAACATCGTCGGCAAATCGGAGATGGAGGTGTTAAAGAGTAACGTAATCATCCAGATCGTCACCCCAATCCACGCCAGCAGCAAGACCGAGTAAAGGCCCAGGAAAAGCTGTTGCCTCTTTGCGGGCAACGTAACTTTCAGACGCTCCTCCTCCACTTCAAATTCGACGTTCTCAATACGTGGCAATGTCATAGAAACCTATCCTGAACACACCGGCGTTCGACTTCGCACGTATTGTATCCCAGTCACCTTATAGGGAACAGGCGAGCCGCCTGCTGAGCAGCTCGCCTTAGATGTCTACCAACTGCGGGATTTCTGAAAACTTTAGAGATAGCCGAGGTCCCTGGCGTTTCGGGTCAGCTCATCGCGAAAGCGGGGGTGGGCGATGTTGATAAGCTCGCGAGCGCGCTGCCGGATCGATTTGCCATAGAGGCTGGCAACGCCGTATTCGGTGACGACGTAGTGAACGTCGTTGCGTGTGGTAACCACCCCAGCCCCCTTCTGCAACGTGGGCACGATGCGGCTGATGGTATCATCACGCGCTGTGGAAAGGACGGCGATAATTGGCAGGCCACCCACTGAACGAGAGGCTCCCCGAATGAAATCGAGTTGCCCACCGGCGCCGCTGTACAGCAGGTGGCCAATAGAGTCGGCATTAACCTGCCCGGTCAGATCGATTTGCAGGGCAGAGTTGATGGCGACCATACGCTCATTGCGCGCAATATTGAACGGGTCGTTGACGTAATCAACCGGGTGCAGCTCGATGAGTGGGTTATTGTGCACAAAGTCATAGAGCCGCTGTGAGCCAAAGAGGAATCCGGCAATAATTTTGCCAGGGTGGAACGTTTTGCGCTGGCAGGTAATGACGCCTGCTTCCACCAGGTCGATAACACCGTCCGAAAACAACTCAGTGTGAACCCCCAGGTCGCGATGGTTGGCCAGGTTGTGTAGGACAGCATCGGGGATGCTCCCGATGCCCATCTGCAGCGTAGCCCCATTAGGAATCATTTCCGCAATATATTCGCCAATCTTCAAATGGCGCTCCGAGCTGCCGCCTTGAGGCGCCTGGGGCAACGGGTAATCGACTTCCACGATGTGGTTTATCTTGCTGACGTGGATGAAACTGTCACCAAGCGTGCGGGGCATCTGGGGGTTGACCTCGGCAATCACCACTCGTGCCACGTCGGCTGCCGCTTTGGTAACCCCCACTTCTACACCGAAACTGCAATATCCGTGCGCGTCAGGAGGAGAAACGGAGATAAGCGCCACGTCCAGGGGCAGGACGCTCTTGAAGAGGCAGGGAATCTCCGAGAGGAAGACCGGCGTAAAGTCGGCAAGGCCCCGTTGTACCGCATCGCGCACGTTAGGGCCGATGAACATGGCATTAACGCGAAACGACTCCTGGTAGCGGACTTCAGCATAGGGAGCGTCGGCAAAGGTCAGGATGTGTGTGATCTCCACATCCCGCAGCCGCCCGGCATGCTCAAGCAACGCCTCAATCAGACGTTTTGGCGCGCCGGCGCCGCCGCCAATATAGATACGGTTGCCCGACAGAACAGATGCCAGCGCCGTACCGGCGTCCATCAAGCGGCGGCGGTAAATATCTTCCCAGCCAGCGGCGGCTGCGCGGTTGGCTCCGGGCGCCTTGAACGAATCCCGGCACTGGATACCATCCAGGAGTGCGGTCATCTTATTCCTGCCTTCCCCCACCCGGCAGAGCCATCAGTACCTACCAGCGCAATCGCCGCTCAGCGCCACTCCAGGGCGCAGTGCGCCTAAGACGCGGGCTGGCTCTCCTTCATCCACTCATCAACTACCATGCGGAAAATGTCGGATTCCGTAATGATACCGATCAGCTCGTCCTGTTCATTCACCACCGGCAGGCCACTAATCTTATACTTCAGCATCATCTCGGCTGCCTGGCCCACGGTCGCCTCCTCGCGGATGGTGAAAGGACGAGGCGTCATAATCTCCTCTACCCGCAGGCGTGCAATCAGGTAGTTGATCTCCCACACGCTCAGAGAGGTGGCCCCAGACGGTTCCGCGCCACGCACATCACCAAGCGTAACAATGCCTACCAGGCGGCCCTTCTCCACGACTGGCAAGCGCCTGATACGATGTTCCATCATCAAACGATGCGCTTCTGGTAATGTCGTCGAAGCCGAAATCGTCACCGGATTAGCGCTCATCCAATCTTTAACCAGGTCTTGTTTCATTTGTCTCTCTCCTGAATATGATCTGCAACTTTATCCAGCTTAGCGTGTCTGTCACTGAGAAGCAATGGAAATCTACGTTCTCCCTCTGGCAGCGACCACGTTCCTCTCTCTGTGCTCACCACAGCTTCAATTTCACTAACCAGGTGTGCCGTATCGATCTGCTTCAAGAGGTAACGCTGGGCGCCAGCGCTCAATGCGCGTTCCCGCTCTGCTTCATCCAGATACGTCGTCAGCACAATAACACTGGCTGTGCTACTTGCCTTCAGCATATCAACTGCCTTACCCGGATCGAGATCCCGGCGTCGCCTCCGGCTTTTGCCTTTCACCTTCAGGCCCAGGAGGATAACGTCTGGCTGCAGCTTGCCTACACTGTGCAGCCCTTCACTGAAATCAGACATTGCATCTACGACTGTCATAGATGGTACGGCGCCGAGCCGGGAAGTCAGAGCCTGACATACAGCGGGATGTTCGTCTATGATAAGCACTCGAATGGTCTTCATTGCGCTCTTACGAATTACGAAGATTCCCTGCCCTAAAGTGGTTTGTCATTACCTCAGGCCGCATCATCTCGTAATCCGGTCTGAACTATGCTCCCACTTTACGAAATAATCTCCTGCTTCTCCAGTAACGAATGTCACCTGCCGTTGTGCAGGTTGTCATCGAAAATGGAGTCCGCCTGATAGCGCCGCCTCCTGTTGCACTGGCGAGCTGTTGCCCATGTAGAGTGGATGTGAACAGAACT
>CAZRTM010000002.1:0-12981 GCA_964602995.1 uncultured Ardenticatenaceae bacterium | reverse complement strand
TCCCCGTAACGCGAGTTGGTAACTCGCGACCGGCGCCAGCCGGCACCTCTTGCACGCTATCTTAGAAGAGGCCAAAGTACTCGCGCTGCTCCCAATCGGTGACTTCGGAGAGGAAACGGGAGATCTCAAACTCCTTGAGTGTGAGAATGTAATCGACAAACTGTTGTCCCAGAGCCGTCGCAAAGGCCTGGTTCTGGCGTAGCGCCTGGCAGGCTTCCATCAGGCTGGCGGGCAGCTTTTCGGCTTCCGTGGTGTACGGCTCGTCGGCCGGCGTCGAAGGCTCCAGTTGCCGCTCCACCCCATCCAGGCCCGAGACAATTTGGGAGGTGAGGAACAGGTAAGGATTGGCAGCCGGTTCGCCCACACGGTTTTCAATGCGCGTGGCGGGATCACCCACTCCGCCCAAAATACGGAGCATGGCCCCCTTGTTGTCTCGCCCCCACAAGACGCGGTCAGGAGCCAGCGTATAGGGCTTATAGCGCTTGTAACCGTTAATGGTTGGTGTCGTAAACACACACGCGGCCCGCGCATGTTGCAGCAGGCCGGCTACGAATTGGCGGCCAAATGGCGAAAGCACATCTTCATCCGCCGCAGGCATCAGCGCATTCTCGCCCGTCTGGCGCTCGACCAGGGACTGGTGCAGGTGCCAGCCATTGGAGAAGATATTGGGGAGGGCCGGCCGGCACATGAAGGTGGCATGGTACCCTTGCCGCCGCGCAATCTGCTTGACCGCAGTGCGGAAGAGCACCATATTATCCGCCATTTCCAGGCCGTCGCCGGCGTCGAAGGTAAACTCCACCTGACTAGGGCCAAATTCGACCTCAACTGAGCGCAGGGGCAAACCCAGCTCCAACAACTGGCGGCGCATGACTTCGAGCGCGGGATCAATCTGGTCCATCCGCTCGTCAGTCAGATACTGGTAACCCTGGCTCAGTAGATTCACGTCCGGCGGCGTGCCCGGCTGCCCCGCATCAATTGTCGCCAGTTTAGAATCCTCCAGCCGAAACAAGGCGAATTCCACTTCCAGGCCACAAATGTAGTCATAGCCATGTTCCGCCAGACGCGCTAACGACTTCTGTAGCAGCCGCCTGGTGGAAAAGGGCACCGGGCTTCCGTCAGCGAAGTAGATGTCGCACATCATCCAGCCGGTATTAGGCGCCCAGGGCAAGGGACGGAACGTGCAGGGATCAGGCACCATGATGAAGTTGCCCGCTCCGGTTAGCTCATCCATGTTCAGCCCGGCTCCCGCCTGCCACACAGGATAGACCGTGCGGTGCGAGGTATCTTTCAGCAGCAGCGTAGTGGTCATCGCGCAGCCCTCGTACATCGCCGACCGTAGAGCGCGGCTGAAAATTGCTTTGCCGCGCAACAAGCCGTGCTGGTCAGGGAAGCTCAGACGCACCACCTCCAGCCCTTTTTCCTGCACCGTTGCCAGCACTCGTTCGGCAGCGGCGTGCTGCTCGTCGCTCCACAAGCCATACCGCTCCACGAACGTGCTGCCGTAATTACTGGCCATGCTCTGGCTCCTTGCTGCTCTTCTCAGCCTGATTGCCGTTTTGGGCAGCCGGCAGACGGTCTGCATCAGACCCGCCCTGATACCAGGGCGCCTCCGTTAACCGACTTTCGGCCACCTTCAGCCACTCACTCTCCCAGTTGGAGACAGAAGCCACGGTGTCCACGGCCGGCGGTCCCACCAACGCGCGCGCCTGCTGGCTATCCACGACGCCCAATGGCGGATGGCCTTCTTCCACAGCCTTAATCGCCTTGAAAATCAGGCGGCGACCGGTGGTGATACCGACATCAGAACGGGCCAGGTGTTCCACCGTGCGGTCCGAAATCGCGCCCTGTGATTCAACTGCCCACTGGTCATGAACATTAATGTCCTCGCCCATACCCGTGTACGTCTTGGTCTTCTGCTCTTCCGGATCGAAGCCATAGTTGTTCTCTTTGTTCAGCCGCGGCATGTAATCTGGCAACGTATAGAGCTGCAACCGCTGGGCGCGCATCTTCTCCTTGTCCACCGGTTCGCTAAAGCTGGTGAAGATAGCATACCAGTAGCTACGGGTGTCATCGACGGGGACGTGCCACTGTGTAATCGTCATCTCGCGGCTCATAGGAATGGTGATGGCGTGTGGCATGAGCATATTGGTCACACGCACGTGCATGTTCTCTTCGTCAAGCTGGCGCAGCGTGGTCAGGCGCATGCCAAAGTCGGTCTCATCGGCGATGATCTCCGGCCGGTAATATTCACGCAGCACCTTCGTGATCGGCATATTCGCGCCCGAGGTCGCATCGCGGAACTGCTTGCCATACTGCTCTGTCGGGTCCTCATCTTCAAAGAAACGGTGCAAGAAACTGGCGTGGGATGGGTCAATGCCCACCTCCAATACCTGCAGCCAGTTACAATCCACGAACCCTTTAAAGGCGAACACATATTCATCAGGAGCCACAAAACAGTCGAAATCAGGGAAAGCCGGCGGGCGACCGGGGCCCATGTAGGCCCAGATAATGCCGCTGCGTTCTACGCAGGGATAAGCTGTCTGTTGCACCTTCTGGAAGTAACGGCTGCCGATCGGCTCTGGTGGCTGTTCCAGGCACTTGCCCCGCGCATCGAAGAGCCAGCCGTGGAACGTGCAGCGCAGGCCGCCATCTTCCAATCGCCCGTAGCTCAGGTCAGCACCGCGATGGGGGCAGCGCCGCTCAAGCAAGCCATATTCGCCCTCTTCATCTCGGAAAAGCACCAGGTCTTCACCCAGCAAGCGCACCGCCTTCACCGGCCGCTCGTCGGGTAGCTCATCGACCAGCGCGGCCGGCTGCCAGTAGCGGCGCATCATCTCACCAGCCGGAGTGCCGGGTCCCACCCGGGTAATTCGTTCATTCTGCTCGCGACTTAACATCTGGAAATTCTCCTTAAAGACTACTGAGTTCCTTATCTCACGCCGTCAGAACGGCGCCGTCAGGGCAACATCAGGAGGGTACTTGCGCCAGCAACCACCTCGCCTTCTCTGTAGCCTTCTGTAACAACTTTTGCTCATCAAGAGTCGTAAATTGACCATCCTTCAGCAAGAACCGGCCGGCAACCATCACGGCATCGACGTTGGTGCTGTCGGCGCAATAAACAAGGCTGGCGACCGCGTCGTGAGCCGGCGTCGTATTCGGCTTATCCATGTCGAATATCACCAGGTCCGCCTGCTTGCCGGGTTCAATGGCGCCGACCTCATCACCCAGCCCCACCACGTCTGCTCCGGCTTGCGTGGCCATATGCAACACGGTCTCAGCACTCATCGCCTGTGGGTCGCGGTCGCTCACTTTGTGCAACAGGCATGTGCTTTTCAGCAGCTCCATGTAATTCTGATTGTCATTGCTGGCTGAGCCATCCGTCCCCAACGCCACCGGCACGCCATGCTGCAACAGCCGCGGCGCCGGGGCAACGCCAACGCCCAGGATCATGTTAGCCACCGGATTGTGCGACACGCTGACCCCCTTCTCCGCCAGCAGTTGAACCTCATCCTCGTTCAGGCACACACAATGCACCGCAAGCAAGCGCGGCGTCAGGAGGCCAAGCTCTTCCAGGAAAGGCAGCGCCCGGCGGCCATATTTCTCCTGGCAGAAGCGGTTATCAAGGTCCGACTCCAGCAGGTGCATGGTCAGTGGTAGATCGTGCTTCTCGGCGTACTCGTTCGCAGCCTGCAGCCCTTCAGGCGTCATGCTCCAAATGGCGCTAGGAGCCAGAGCAAAGGAGAGCAACGGCTGGCCCTCGTGCCGCTCCCGCAACGCGTCGAGCGCTGCCAGTGAGTCAGCAGCCGGTTCATAGACGGTGCTGGCCCTGCCATTGGGCAGTGTCTGGCGATCACAAAGGCCGCGCCCCAGAATGGCGCGCAGGCCCACGTCCTCAAAGGCGCGAATGACCGCTTCCGCGAAATGCGGTTGCGTGTTGGCGTACATGTAATCGAGGAGCGTTGTCGTGCCGCTGCGCACAGCTTCCAGGCAGCCAACAACCGCCGCCAGGTAGATCGATTCCTCATCCAGATGGGGCAAATAGCGGCTGACGCTGACGCGCAACCACTCCAGGAAGGGGCGGTCTTTGCCCAGCCCCTTCATGAAGGTCTGAAAGAGGTGGGTGTGAGTGTTCACAAACCCCGGAGCGACCATCTTCCCAGCGGCATCCCACGTCGAATGGGGCTGATAGCGCCCCTGGAGTTGCTCAGAGGCGCCAACAGCCACAATCCGCTCCTGGCTAATGGCAATAGCCCCCGCTTGCAGCGAGTGGCCCGAATCGGTTAGTCGCAGGATCTGCGCATTGGTAATCAGCAGGTCGATTGGTTCTGCCATTTACTCCTTCATCCAGTCCCGGTAGAACGATTCCTTGAGCTGGTCAACACGAATGTCGCCAGCCTTGAAAACGCGTCCGGTTCTGTAATTGGTGATCTCGAAGCTAGCCACCGTGTGTACGTCCTTGTCCACAACGTAGAAATCGCGGTTCCCTTCCTCAAAGAGGTCGATAAACCGTTCGCCATAACGGCGCGAGGCGTTGAAGGGGAGCACGTCGATGACCTCTTCGATTTCGCTATCGTCACAATCCACCACGTAGCGCACGGTCACACCATAGAGCAATGCCGTATTGGCGCGATCCATTGCCTGTAGCTCATCCTTCACCGGCGGCGGAATGGGGCAGGTGCCGGCGCCAGAGAGGATGTTGGCGATATTGAACCCTTTGCGCTCCATGCGCCACACAGTGGCCTCCACGGTGCGGGAACAGACCTGAATAAGACCGGTCAGACTGCCCGTGCGCGCGGCCAGGATGTAAACATTCTGCACCTCGATACCACAGGCCTCGGCGATCTCCTCCGCCAGCGCCTCATCCGGAAGCTGTGTAATCTGCGCACCCAAGACGGCCTCGTGATGAATATCCTGATAGGTCCAGGCCTGGGAGAAGATGTCCCTACGCGCAATCGCCCGCGCCGGGCCAGAGCCAATAGGAGCGATGCCGTCCGGGTTCTCCGTGCCCTCAATTCTCCAGCCCGAAAATTGGGCGCTCAGGGTCGCTTCCTGCGGGCGGTCGATGTAGACGTCGATGGAAGGCAGATCCAGATCCTCTTTCTGAAACCGGCCAAATTCCACATAACCCATGCCGCCAATCATCGCCTCTGTAAAGAGCTTGCCAGCCTGCCAGCCCCCTGGCGCCTCTACGCCCATGTCAACGACTGTGGCGCCGTTCGACAACGGTACCACACGGCAATTCAACTGCTCGGCATAGGGCAGAATCTTTTCTTTTACAATACGTACTGCTTGTTGGTTAACACTAAACAACGAAACTTCTCCTTATGTAATTGATACACAGGCTCGCAGCCCGCGTCAGGTTAATAGAGGTAGGCGAGAACAATGGCAGTCGATGGTTAATGATCGATGCCAAAGATTGCTCTCGTGGCAACAATAAGTACTAGCGGATTACGCCACCGTTGGCGATCTCGGAGATTTTGGCAAATGTGTAGCCCTGCTCACGCAAGGCAGGAATAACTATCTCCAGAACGTCGGGGTTCCAGGTCACTCGGTCGTGAAAGACGACAATCGCCTCGCCGCGCGCCTGGCTCAACAAGCGCTGCGCGATCGATTCGGCATCTGGCCCCTCCCAGTCACGAATGCTGTAGCTCCAGAGGACAATCGTATAACCCCTCTCCAGCAAAGCAGTCTCCGACTCAGCCGTCAGCGTACCAAACGGAGGTCTCAGCAATGTGGGCCGGAAGCCCAGCTCCGCTTCAAGGATCTCATCTGTGAGTTCCACTTCTTCCACCAGCTCCTGCAACGAGATGGTGTCAAACGTCGGGTGGTTATAGGTGTGGTTGCCCACATCATGCCCGGCCTCCAGCACGCGGCGCGCGCACTCGGCTTCCGTTTCCAGGCGACGACCCTCCATAAAGAAGGTGGCAGGCGCCTGATGGCGCGCCAACACCTCTAAGATATTGTCAGTGCCCGGTGGATTAGGGGCGCCATCGAAGGTCAGGAAAAAACGCTTCTTTTCAGACATAGTTGCATCAACACAAACACTACACTATCACGATTTGAAGTACGGTTGGCCCTGGCCTGCAGGACCACGCACGCGACCGACAACACCGGCGAGCGCCAGCATGGCCATTATATAGGGGGTCATGAGCAAAATCTGGTGCGGAATCTCAACGCCAATGATTTGTAGCTGCATCTGCAGGGCATCAGCCGCGCCGAAAAGGAGGCAGGCTGCCAGCACACCCCAGGGGTTATATTTGCCCAGGATGACGGCAGCAAGCGCTATCCATCCACGCCCATCTACGAGGTTTTCGAGAAAGCGGCTGACCTGAGTCAGGGTCAGGAAAGCGCCGCCCATTCCAGCCAGGGCGCCGCTGAAAATCACGGTCATGTAGCGCATGCGGTGGACCCGGATGCCCACCGTATCCGCTACTCGTGGGTTTTCGCCCACAGCGCGCAGGCTAAGCCCAACCGGCGTCTTGTAAAAGATGAGGGCGATGACCACCACCAGCACAAACCCCAGGTACACGAGAATATTGTGCTGGAACAGGATAGGGCCGATGATGGGCAAATCACTGAGCACAGGGATCTGCAGCGACGTCAGGTTCTTAATAGTCTCGCCTGCCCTGGGTCCCCGTTGCATCAGGCGGTAGAAGTATCCGGTAAAACCAGTGGCGAAGATGCTCATACCAATGCCCACGACGAGCTGACTGACGCCGAGCGTCACAGAGGTGAAGGCCAACATAAGGCCCATAATGCCCCCTGCCAGGATCGCGCACAACAGACCAATCCAGGGGCTGCCGCTAACCAGCGTGCCAACGAAACCGAAGAAGGCGCCCATCAACATCATGCCTTCCAGCGCAAAGTTGAACACGCCCGACTTTTGGGCCACCAGCCCACCCAGCGCCGTAAATAGCAGAGGCGTCGCCAGCCGCACAGACATTGCCAGCCAGGTGACGATGGTCGCCGAGAGTATCAGATTATCCATCTCAGGCTTTCCCTCCTACCAGGCGTTGCGCCCGTTTGCGGATCAGATAATCACTGGCCACAACGGCGACGATAATCATACCCTGAATAACAGAAAGCAGAGGGGCAGGCACACCGATGCCCCGTTGCATGGCCCCAGTTCCTACGCGGATCATGGCAAAGAGCAGCGCCGCGAGGAGCAGTCCCGCCGGGTGCTTCTTACCCATGATGGCCACACCAATGCCATCAAAACCGTAGCCCGGAGAGAAACCGGCCTGCAGCCTGTATTGCGTGCCCATCAGCTCTACGGCGCCTCCAAGCCCTGCCAGAGCGCCGGAAATCAGGACAGCCATCGTCATACCCGAAATGATGCCCATGCCGGCATAAGAAGCGGCATCCTGGTTGTGACCGATGGCCCGCAGCTTGTAACCCAGCGGCGTATGCTTCATTAAGTAATGAACGCCGAAGACGGCAATGATGGCCAGCACAAAACCGAAGTGCAGCGGAGTGCCCGATATAATAGCGGGCAGCCGCGTCGATGCCGGGATTGCCTCTGACTGGTAGGTCATGCTACTCGTATCACGGAGCACGGTCTGCACCAGGAGTGAGACGAGCAATACGGCCACGTAATTGAGCATCATCGTGTTGATCAGCTCGTCCGCTCCCAGGTAAATTTTAAGCAGGCCGGCTATCTGCGCCCACAACGCGCCGGCGATGGCGCCCGCCATCAAGGCAAGAGGAATGTGCAAGACGGCCGGAAGTTCTGGTACCATGACACCGGCGATCACAGCGCCCAGGGCGCCCAGATAAAGCTGCCCTTCAGCGCCGACATTGAAAAAGCCGGCCTGGTAAGCCATTGAGAAGCCGACACCGGTGAAAGCCAAAGGGATGAAACGGGCCAGGGTTTCGCCGATGCCATAGGTGTTTCCCAACGTCCCTTTTACAAGATAAGCATAAGCTTCTAATGGATTGATTCCGGCCATCAGAATCAGGATCGCACCCACGCCAAGGGCGAAGATGATGGCCGCAAGGGAGATGCCGAAAGAAACCATTCCCTCGCTGGCAGTCATCAATTTACGAAAACTCCGCCATCCTGGGGCGGGTAGTTCAAGTTGCATCCCTCTGTCTCTCCCGGTTGATATACCTCTACAACTAAACTAACTCCTCACCCTGTACAAAGGCCGGCTGGCGACCTGTTGTGCCGCCAGCCGGCCAACGTTCATTTAAACCTACGCCTAGTCCAGGGTCGGCTCTTCGATTTCGCCGTCGATCAGCGCCTGGCGAATTTCCGCCACGCGGTCTTTAACTTCCTGGGGCAATTTGTCTTCAAAGTTATGATAAGGAGCCAGGTCCTCAATGCCGTCGGCAACACCCAGCCGGTAGACGCCCGGCTCAAGCGTGCCGTCCAGATAGCGGGTGATCATGTAATCGACGTAGCCACCGGGCGAAGCCACGGCGCTGCTGACAACGGTGTCCGGCGCCACATCCGACATGTCGACAATCGACCCAATGGCCAGAATACCTTCTTCAGCCGCCGCTTCCACAGCGCCCACATTCACCTGACCACTCTGAGTGTACACTACGTCTACACCCTGGCTGACCATCGACTTCACCAGCTCTTTGCCCTTCACGACGTCATCCCAACTGCCCACGAAAGCGTGCGAAGCCTTCACGTCAGGGTTCACTGCCAGAGCGCCCAGCTCAAAGCTCTTCGCCATCCGCTGCGCAATTGGTGAATCAGTCGCTGTCAGGATGCCGACCTGATTCGACTCCGTGACCAGCCCTGCGAGTGTACCCGCCAGATAAGTGGATTCCCAGTCGGTAGCAGCAACAGCAACCATATTCTCTAGTTCAGCAGAGTAGCCACCGGAGATGCCGAACATAACGTCAGGGAAATCAGGCGCGACTTCAAGGATGGCGTCCGTGAAGTACAGGTCATGGGCAATAACCAGGTTATAACCTTCAGCAGCGTAATTGCGCAGAACGTCCCGTGCCTCGGCCACCGCTACACTTTCCTGAAAGCTGACTTCAGCGCCGTACTCATCACGGGCTTTCATCAAGGCGTTGTATCCTTCCTGATTCCAGCCCATATCCTGGATGGAACCGGGCAGCATCAGTGCCACACGTAAAGCGTCGCCGTTGTCAGCAGCCTCTTCGCCCCCGGCTTCCTCAGCCGCCTCTTCGGCAGCAGGTTCCTCCGCCTGTTCTTCAGCAGGCGCCTCGGCGGCGGGTTCCTCCGCCGCCGGCGAACCCGTGCAGGCTGCGGCGAGCGCGAGCAACAGGACCAAAATCAGTAACGTGGGCAATCTTTTCTTATACAATTCAAGCCTCCTCTTCTTCTTTCAAAATAGTATCAATGAGTTGAAATGCCATCTATGACCTCTATTAAGAACGAATAGCGCTACCCTCCTGCTCCTCTTCAATCATTGATAGTTCTGTACCGGCCATCATCAACCCAATGGTCTCGACAGTGGCCGTGGTCGGGTCAACTTCGCCCATAATGCGGCCGCTATGAATGACAGCCAGGCGGTCGCTGAGGGAGCGCAGCTCCTCAAGCTCGGTTGAAATCAACAAGATAGCGACGCCTCTGTTGCGCGCATTTAGAAGTTGTTGGTGCACGAACTCAATCGCTCCCACATCCAGACCCCAGGTCGGCTGCAACACCAGCAGGAATCGCGGCTCCCGCGATAGCTCCCGGCCAAGGATCACTTTCTGTTGGTTGCCGCCCGACAGATGTACTACTGGAATTTCGCTGTTCGGGGTGCGCACGTCATATTCGCCGATCAGCCGTTTAGCGTGCTCCTTAATCCGCCTTCCGTCCAGCCGGAAGCCTCGCGTAAATGGTGGCTGGTAATAGGTCTCCAGAATGAAGTTTTCGGCAACCGAAAAATCAGCCACCAGGCCGTGCCTCCGGCGGTCAGAAGGGATAAAGGCCAATCCCATCTCGATCAGGTCGCGCGTTTGCTTCACTGTGACATCCTGATCGAAAAGGCGGATCGTGCCCGACGTCGGGCGCAGCAGCCCGCTAACGACAGCCGCCAGCTCGTTCTGCCCGTTGCCATCGACGCCGGCAAGCCCAAATATCTCACCCTCGCGCACGGTGAGGCTGATGTCTTGCAACAGTTGCTTGTCGCCATCGTCGACCAGCGATACCCGCTCCAGTTCCAGCACCGTTGCACCCGGCCGGGCCTCTGCTTTATCCACTTCGAAACGGACGCTGCGCCCAACCATCAACCGCGACAGCTCACGGGGGTTGGTGGCCCTGGTTTCCAGTGTGTCAATCAACTGGCCATCACGTAGAACCGTGATGCGATCGCTTATCTGCAGCGCCTCGTTCAGCTTGTGCGTAATAAAAATAATCGTGGTTCCCACATCGCGCAGCTCCAGGAGCATCTCAAAAAAGTCCTGACACTCCTGCGGCGTCAGAACCGACGTAGGCTCATCCAGAATCAGGAGCTTTGCCCCCTTATAGAGCGCCTTCAGGATTTCAACCTTTTGCTGCACACCCACGCTCAACGTCTCCACCGGCGCGTCCAGATCAATCTCGATATTAAAACGGCGCGCAATCTTTTCGATTTCACGGCGACGTGCTTCAAATTCGATAAACGGCGGCCTGTCTGTCCCACGTCCCAGAATCAGGTTTTCAAGCACGCTAAAGACCGGAATCAGCATGAAGTGTTGGTGAATCATGCCCACGCCGCGTTCTATCGCTTTGCGTGGCGTGTTGTCCTTCAGCTCCTGGCCTTCGAGGAAAATCTCGCCACTGTCCTGGTCATAGAGGCCATAGAGGATGTTCATCAACGTGGTTTTGCCCGCACCGTTCTCCCCGAGCAGGGCATGAACCTCACCGCGCCGGATCTGCAGGTTGATCCCATCCAGGGCGCGAACGCCGGGAAATGTTTTTATGATGTTGCGAAATTCGAGATATGGAGCAGTAGTCATCTCAACTTGGTCCTGCGACTATGGCCCATCGATGCTTATTCCGGCATCATCGATGATGGCCAACACGTCTTCCATCAACTTTGTATTGCTCTCAAGCCCGCCTGAAACAATATTAAGGATGAAACTATCCAGTTCATGCTCTGCGACCAGCGCGGCAAACTGGTCGCTACACTCCTCGGGGGACCCGGCAATTTTATATCCCTGGATCATCTTTGGTGTAATCAGCTCTGCCGCTGCAGCGTAGCCATCTTTCTCAATGGTGGTACGAATGCGCACAATCTCGTCCTCCTCCAGAAAGCCGCGAAGCTGGCGAATTGGGCTGTCAGCAATGACGTGTGGGAAGAACGAAGCCGTTGCCGATAGGAGTTCAGGCGTATACGCGAAGCGATCCAGGTAGATGCGCTCCGGCCGTTGTTCGCGACCGGCGCTACCCTGCTCAATCAACTCTACTGCGTCGGCCAGATCAGACTTGACCATCAGCAAAACGCCATCCGCCACCGCCCCACTCATCTGCAGCATCTTCGGCCCTCGCGCCGCAATCCAGATCGGAATGTCAAATGGCCCACCCGAAATTTGCGCGCCGGCAAGCTGAAATTGCTTCCCTTCCCAGTAGACTCGTTCCCCGCTCCACAAGCGGCGCATCATCTCAACCGACTCCTGCACTATGCTCAGAGGAGCCTGCCGTTCGATTCCCATCGGCTGCAACACATATGAGCCGCCGGCAACCAACGTCAATACGGCGCGCCCACCCGTCATCTCGCTGAGAGTGGCCATAGCAACCGCAGTCACTGCCGGATGGCGCGTATAACTATTGGTCACCGGCCCCAGCCTCAATTTGGACGTATGCTGGGCAACCGCACCAAGCAACAAATAGACATCGTGCATGAAGCCCTCGTCTGCAATCAGACAGGTACTATAGCCTAAAGCCTCCGCACGACGCGCCGTCTCGATGGCTTCGCCTACGGGCATATCGGGAATAAGTTCAATCCCCAGTTTCATTCCTCTTCCCCGTTGTGTAATCTGTTATTCTGAACTTTCGCGACAGTTTTGCTTCGATGTTTTGCGGTTTGCGGTAAAGTCGTATATCTTTGTAGCACAGTCGATGATTAACGTCAATTTAAAAAGACGGCTCTTGTGAAGTGCATTTACACAAATGGTTTTTTCCTGGGCGGGAAAACCATCATTCGGCTACCGGCATGTGCCCAAGCGTTGATCAATCATCTATTCTATTTGAGGTAAACCTGCTCTCTTGCACGCAACATTCTCTATTACTTCTGAAGCAGCCCTGGCACGGGCAGGGAGAAAACGAAAAGACTGATGGAAATTGGTGAACGAATCAGGCAACGAAGAAAGCAACTGGGGATGAGCTTACGTGATCTGGCAAGCGAAGTGGGATTGACGGCCAGTTTTATCAGTCAGGTAGAACGGAATCTTGCCAGCCCGTCTATCGACTCCTTACGCGCAATCGCTCAGGCGCTGGACGAACCGCTGTTCTTCTTTCTGTTGGAACCGGAAGGAGAGGAACGAGTTGTCCGCCATAACCGGCGGCGCAAGTTAATCACCGGGTCCAACGTCACTTACGAGCTGCTTTCACCACTCAATAAGAAGATGGAAGTGGTTCTGGCCAGCCTCGATCCCGGCGATGGTAGCATCCCAATTATCCACCATCAAGATACTGAAGAGTGTATCTTCGTTCTGGAAGGCAAGCTAGAGGTAGGTCTGGTGGATCAGATCTATACGCTGGAAGCGGGAGACTCCATTTACTTCGAAGGGCCTATGCTTCGCAGCCTGCGCGCGTACGGCAATGGCATCGTTCGCTATCTCATCATCGTAACGCCGCCCATTCTGTAACGTCAGCGCGCAGAATCCAGACGACCCACAGTGCTAGCTTCTGAGGATCGCCCTATCTAGCCGTACACACATGCGAACAGTCGTGCCTTCACCGGGCGCTGACTCAACTTCGAAGGTACCCCCAAGCTCCTCAGCCCGTTCCCGCATGTTGGCCAGACCATGCCCTGTCGTCTGCGGCCGGTTCTCCACGTCAAAGCCACGGCCATCATCCGCAATCTCAAC
>CAZRTM010000001.1:139099-156352 GCA_964602995.1 uncultured Ardenticatenaceae bacterium | reverse complement strand
GCCAACGCTCTCTGGCAACCACCGCTCCCACTGCAGTGATGGAGATTGGAGATTAGAGATTGGAGAATTAGAGATTGGGCTTTTGCCGCAGATGCCCCGTCGCGGGGTGCCCCGACGCGGGGTGTCCCGGCGCGGGGGACGAAGATAGACGCAGATTGTAAAAAGAAAAAATCCGCGTTCATCTGCGTTCATCTGCGGCGAAATCTCCAGTCTCCAATCTCTAATCTCCAATCTCCCTCTTGACATCCCCTTCCAAATCGTTTATGCTGTTATTCATATTACCCGGTTAAGCGGGTAATCCGGTAAAGTGGGTAACCTTCATAATGGAGAACGAGAATGCCTGCCCCTGAAGAAAACCTCATTGTAGCCCCCAGAACAACAGCTATCACCGTAACCCTGGAACCCGTGCATAATGCGCTGCACAACATGATGTTGCTGCTCAAAGCTGAGAATTTATCGGGTTTGGGGGAGTGGGTGCTGCAGACGCTGGAGCAGATGACGCCCGAAGAGTTGGAGCGGCACTGGACCATTGTGATCGGTTGCTACTTTGCTTTACAGAGTTCAGAGCGTTTTGCATCATTCCCGGAATACCTTGAACACCTGGAATCGCTTCCAGCTATGGAATTCCAGGACCGGCTGTTTCATGCCTATTCGCGCATTCCGCCGCGGGTTGGCGGCGAATATCAGGAGATGGGCGAGGACCCTCTGCCCATCGACCGCCAGCAGGCGCTCTCCAGCGCAGAAGCGTATCTCGACTTCCTGCGCGAGCGTTTTCCACCGGATCATCTGGACGAAGATGTTGAATACCGCGCTTATGAGCTGGTATCCAACCCGGACAGGATGAAAGAGAGCATCATTTCTCACCTGCGCCATATGTGGGAGCGTTATCTGGAGCCGGAGTGGCGGCGCAACGAACCGATGTTGCGTGACGCCGTGGAAGCGTTCTCGCGGGTCGATTTCGAGAGCATGACTCGGCTGGAGGCGGCGCGCTTTATCACAGGACAGGCTCTGGAGGAAGAGCGTTGGGAAAGCATGCTCGAGGAAGCGCAAGAAGTGATATTTGTGCCCTCAGCGCAGAGCGGCCCCTACCTGGGTCGCTTCTGGTGTGGCAGCGACGTCATGGGCATCATTTTCGGCGCGCGCCTTCCGCCGGGCACTGATATACAGGCGCCAGACCTGAGCCGCACAGAAATCGTCGTGCGCCTGAGCGCCCTGGCCGACGACACCAGATTACGCATTTTGAAGCTGATTGCCGAAGAAGGGGAGCAACGTTCGCAGGCGATAATAGACCGGCTGGAGCTAAGCCAATCTGCTGCCTCACGCCATCTCAAACAGCTCAGCGCCACCGGCTATTTATCAGAGCGCCGCTGCGCAGGCGCTAAATGTTACAGGCTCAATCCCGAGCGGATTGAGGACACGTTGGACGCCGTTGCGTCCTTCCTTATCGGTTAATAGAACTCTAGAGGGGAGCAGGAGGCGTGAGATGGAAAAACGGTTACAGCTTTGGACAGCAATTCAGGAACTGATGCAGGGTTTTGGTCCGTTTTATCAAGAGGCGGTGGCTCCGGTGATGAGTGAGTTTCCCCGCCACTGGAACTTACTGCGAGCAGCCGCCGGGCTGGAACCGCAGCCTCTCACATTGCAGCAGGCGCAGCAGTTTGCGCCCTATTTGCCCCAGGCGGCGGTTGCCATCGCGTTGGAGGCTCTGCAAAGCAACGGCATGCTGCAGACGGATGCCATGCCGCAGACTGCCGTACTGCCGCAGACTGCCGTACTGCCGCAGACTGCCGTACTGCCGCAGACTGAGGGAGGCCATTACTATCTCACAGAGGACGGCGCCGCCTGTGTGCGCAGCTTTTACGAAACGGCGCAGAGAGCGCTGGCAGACGTAGCGCCGTTGCCAGAGGAACAATTGGTGTGGCTGCGCGATACGCTGCGGCAGTTGGTCGAAGCGGCTGCGACGTTACCCGAACCGCAAAATAAGATTGGGCTGGTAGGCAGCCGGTGGTCTGCGCCGCAGGAAGATGGGCCGCTGGCGCCGCAGATCGACCAGTATGTGACTGACCTCTATTTCTTCCGCGATGATGCGCACGTTGCTGCCTGGGAGCGTACTGGCCTGAGTGGGCCGGCCTGGGAAGCGCTGACCTTCATCTGGCGTGATCAGGCGCATACGGCGCAGGAGCTGGCGGAGCAGTTGCAGTACCGCACGCTCTCTGAGGCAGATTGGGCCGTTGTTCTGGAAGGCTTAGCCGGGCGCAACCTGATTGAAGCAATGGATGGTGGCTACCAGCTGACGAGCGAAGGCCGCAAGATGCGCGAAGATGCAGAAGCACTGACCGACGAACTGTACTATGCTGCCTTCGCAGGATTAGATAGTGAGGAACTCGAGCGGCTTCTGTCATACATGGAACAGGCGCGGGACAATTTGGCCACGTTGCTTATCCAGCAACAAGAATCCCTCCAGAGGTCCCATGTACCTGAACCACCGCTTGTCGTATGATGAGAGTAGTGTGCAACTGTCGAATCGAGCCTCGCTCATTCGTCGCTACTCTAGAAAGATGGGAAGGGCGAAGAGACGTAATGGTCGATAGTAAAGGAGCAGGCGATGTCTTACTGGTTCGACTATCTTGTGGAAAAAGAGCGCCGTCATCAGGAGATGGCGGCGGCAGCAGCGCGGCGACAACAGGCTGAGTATCTGAACGGTACAGCCAGGCCTCGTGCGAGGCAGCAGCGCTACCGGCGTTTCATGGCCTTCGTGGGCGAACAGCTCATCATTGTGGGTAACCGCCTACAAAGTCATTATGAGGTTGCCAGCGCTTGTACAAGTTCGCTTGTGGCGGAGCCGGCGTCTCGTGGCGCAAGCTCCTCCTTTGACGGCTGCTAATTACATTGTGGGTGCACGGCCAGTCCTCGACCTGGCCGATACATTCCTCCTCCGTTTCAGTGCCTGCTACGTGAACATATCCTAGCGAAAACAGGCCGCAGAACCCCAGGTGCCGGGAACCACCTGGGGTTTTGTCTTCCTCAGACAGTTCCCCGAATCTCGAGCACGTACCCCGCGACGTACCCCTGCAAGTAGTGTCTGTCAGCACACGAATGGGAAGTCTACTGAGCCGTCAGGCCCGGAATCACCAGCCGGTCGTCGATGATCGCACCGCTTTCGTCCAGCACCGGCAGCCGCTGCTGTGTGGCCAGCAGGTACCAGCCGACGAGCAGGCGATAAGAACCGGGTGGCAGGTCGGAATCGAGCTGGACGCGGTAGCCGTCAACGATGACCTCGCCGGGATTCCACTGGCTGGTGGGATAGGTGCCTTGCCGCGGCCAGGAATCGACCTGGCCCACGATGCGATCTTGCTCGTCTACCACCTGCACGAAGACGGTGTAGTCCTCATTGATGGGCGCCAGCGCCTGCCAGGTCAGCGTCAACTGCAACTGGCCGCCCGCTTGCAGCACGACGTCGGGAACGTCTACGTTGAGCAAAGCGATTTTGTCATCGTAATTGGTGGCCCCTTCTGGAAGGGGCGCGCCGCTAATTTGCACGGTGCCCAGCCGGCAGCCGTAGGTTGGGCGGGCCAACCAGTAGCAGCGCGCCGGCTGCTCGGGATAGCTGGCCCACAAAACATAAGCGCCCGGAGAAATTTCGGCGTCGATGGCAAGTTCGCGGCGGTGGAGCGTTGTTTCGGCGCAGGATAGGGCTTCCTGGTTGGTTGCAGCAGATGTCAGCGCAGCTACCTCGTCTGCTGCGACCGCCGGCCACAGCTCAAGCGCCAGTTGGGGGAAAGAGCTGCCACAGCCAGAGAGCAGAATTTCCAGTTGCGAGCCGGGCCGCGCCTGGCCCGCAAATTGTGCTCCGTCCAGGGCCAGCGGGCCGATTTGCATGGCCAGGGAGCGCGGCAGCCGCGGTTCTGCCACCGGTTCCACCACCATGCTTGTCACTGCCTGCCACTCCAACATCTGCGGCGCTGTAAAAGGTGGGGCCAGCGCCACTTCGATGGTCACTGTTCCCGCCTCGTTCAGAATGGGCAGGGGCAACAGGTGGTAGTCGGGTACGACCTCACCTGGCTCCCAGGCGACGGTGGGGTAGTAATTGCCCGCCGGGTGTTGCCCACCGGCCGGAATTGGCGCGCTGGTGTAGGCCTCACTTTGCCAGCGCACATAGACAAAGAGCGGTTCCTCTACCTTGTTTTGCGCCTGCCAGTAGAGCGTGAGGGCTGCGGTGTCGTTGTCAACGCTGGCTACCGGCTGCAGGTGGTGGCCGACCAGTTGGATGGAGCCAAAGGTGAGTGCGCTGTCCTGGCTCTCATCGGGAATTTCCTGCAGCGGCGCCTGCGCAACCTCCACCAGGGGACCATGCGAGCGGAGGTGGTAGGTTCCTTCCAGGCCGGGAATAAAGCGCGCCAGATAGACGGTCTGCCCCGCGGCGAGGCGGCCGCCTAGCTCCTGGCGATACGCAGCTTCGTCGGGGGCTACAATGATGTCCAGGTCGGGGCGCACCCCTTCTGCCTGTTGCAAATAGTAGAGTGGTGGGAAGCGCTCGCTGTCGGCCAGAATCGCCGCCTCCTCTTCGAGCGGCATCTGTAGCACGCCTGCGGCCCATTCTGTGCCGCCATCGCTTTGCGAACGGTCCAGCGCCGGCCAGTCAGCGGCGGCCCTGGTGGCCAGTGGCCAGACGAGCAGGGTGATGGCGGCAGCCTGTAGCAAAGGCGGCGGAAGCGCTGGAATGAGCCGTTCCCCAAGGCGCAATAGCCAGGCCAGCCCCACACCCCAGAAAATGGCCAGAATGAGGTGCGCTGGTAGCAGAAAGACGGAAAGGTCAGGGACGTAGTAGCTGAGGCCGTAGTAGAGAAAGCCAAGCAGTGACAGGAGCAGGATCAGCCCCACACGGCTCTGCTTCAGCAGCAGGTAGAGCAAGCCGGGCAGCGCGATGAGCAGGAGCAGTGCCGGCTGCCACTCTGCCAGCAGCAGACGGCCTACAATGCCGTAGCGTGAAGGATCTTCCAGCCAGGCCCACAACTGTAGAGCGCCTTTGAAGCGGCCGCCAATCACCCAGTCCAGGAAACGGGCCATCCCCATCGGTTCGTTGTTCACGGCGGCCCAGCGCAGGGGCAGGTAGGCGTAGAGGAGGAGGGGGAGGAGGAAGGCGGGGAGGAGTTTGGGGAGTAGAGATTGGAGATTGGGGATTGGAGATTGGGGATTGGGTGGTGGTTGTTGGTAGTGGTCGTAGAGGAAGAAGAGGATGGTTAGCAGGGCGGCGGGGAGGAGGATGGTGGTGGTCAGGTGGTTGGTGAGGCCCAGGCCGAGCAGGGCGGCGAGCAGAATGAGGTGATTGCTTTTTGCCTGTGTTGTGAGCAGGCGCGTCATCAGGTAGAGGGCGGCGAGGACGATGAGGGCGTGCAGTGTGTATACTTCGGCTTCGATGGCCTGGCTCCAGAAGGTGGGGCGCAGCGCCATCAGCAGGGCAGCAAGGAGCGCAACGGGAGTGTTGTCTGTCAGGTGACGCACCAGCAAGAAGAGCAAAATAGCAGCTCCCAGGGCATAGACGACTGAGGCCAGGTTGATGCGCCAGGCGACGCTGCCCAGGGGGATGAAGGTAAATAACTTGCCCAGCAAGAGGTAGAGCGGGTAGCCGGTGGGGTGGACGATGCCCAGTTTAGGAATGACGACCTGGAACTCAAAGGTATCCGCGCGCCCTACGGTGCGCCCCATCGTCAGAAGATAGACCGGTAAGATGGCGGCGGCCAGAAGGAACGCGCTGTGCCAGAGCGGACGACGGGTTGAGAGCGAGTACCAGGCGAATATCAGCGCCAACCACAGCGCTGCGCCAAAAAGGAGGGCGCTTTGGAGCAGGCCGGATTGTGGATTCAGGATGCTGACCCCGTTGAGCAGGAGGAGCGGCAGGAAAGGGAGTAGGGCCTGTAAGGCAGGCCTTTCCTGGGCCAGCGTGCGCCATAGCAACCAGCCTGTGGCGCCACCAAGCAGAATGAGCAGCGGCGCTGTTGTCAGGTCGCCCAACCAGAGCCACTCTGGAAATTGCCATTGGAATATGAGGCGTGACAGGGCGAGAAAGGTGGTGGCGCCAGCCATAACGGCTGTGCCAGCGCTGATCAACCGTTTCCACCGAACGTCCCGCTCTGTTTGCTGCGAAGCTGCGGTCTGCCGAAGTTGCATAGAAAGCTGATTCTAGCGTAAAGCCAGACGAGTAGCGAGTGGAGCGCCAGCATCTTGCTGGCAGGGGGCGGGCGCCGGCAAGATGCCGGCGCTCCAGCATAGGGTTGACACAGCCCGCAAATAGTACAATAATGTTGATATATCAACGAAATCAGCTACCTGAGAAGAGTAGTAGAATTGTGAATCGTGCTGGCCTTTTGTACGAGCGACTGAAGGAAATCTTTCTGCTTCTTGACGATGGCGACCGCCGCCTTCTGGCTCGCTACAACCTCTCTCTCCCACGTTTTTATGCCCTATTCCATTTGGGAGAGAAGCCTGGTCTTTCCGTCAGCGAACTCAGCGACCTCATGTTCTGTGATAAGAGCAATATTACGCGACTGATCAAAGGCATGGAAGCTGAGGAACTTGTCTGCAAGCGCCCCCATGAAAGTGATGGCCGGGCGCTTCGTTTATTTCTGACGCCGCAAGGGGCAGCCATACGGGACGAAGCGGTCGAAGCGCACAAGGCTCAGAACACGCGCCGCTTTGACAACTGCCTGAATAGCGTTGAGCAAGAACTTCTTTTCAAACATCTAACGTTATTAAAACAGAACTTACAATATGATTTGGAACAGAATTTCCCTCTGGAAGGGAGGTGATGCCTGACTCTAAAAGCCCCTAACTAAATTTTTGTAACATCGCTTTACCATCGAAACATCGTTAAAAGTGAGGAGAACGATGATGAAAAATAAGTGGTATTTGATTGTAGCCTTGCTCATTGTGAGCGCTCTGGCCCTCGCCGCCTGTGGTGGTAGCGCCGGGGAACCAACCACAGCGCCGGTAGAAGAGCCGGTGGTGGAACCAACAGAAGAACCCGTGGAAGAGCCTGTAGAAGAGCCAACGGAAGAACCGATGGAAGAACCTACGGAGGAACCAACGGAAGCACCAGTTGAGGAAGAGCCGACCGAGGCTCCGGTAGAAGAGGAAACCGAGGAGCCTGCTGCGGAAGAGGAAGCTGAAGAGCCTCTTGAAGAAGTTCTGACAGAGTGCGCTCCGAGTGACGAGCGGCTGGTGGTGTGGGCTGATGAGACCCGCTCCCAGTTGATGGTTGACCTGGGCGATGACTTCCTCGCCGAGTATGGCGTCTGCCTCGAAGTAACCCAGATTGGTTTCGGCGACATTCGTGACCGTGTGAAGATCGTGGCGCCGGCCGGTGAAGGCCCTGATGTATTCATCGGCGCCCACGACTGGCTCGGCGAGCTGGTCATCAACGGCCTGTTGGCTCCGGTCGACCTGGCCGGCCTGGAAGACCAGTTTGTGGAAGTGGGCCTGGAAGGGTGTAGCTACAACGGAGAGTTGTACTGCATGCCTTACGCTATCGAGAACGTAGCGTTCGTCTACAACCCTGAATTGGTTCCCGAACCGCCACAAACCTGGGACGAAGTCCGCGACATCGCCATTGCGCTGGAAGATGCGGGTGAGGTAGACAATGGGTACATCATTCAGCAGAATGATCCCTACCACCTTTTCCCGCTGATGACCGCCTACGGCGGCTACGTTTTCGGCCTGACCGAAACTGGCTATGATCCCACAGACGTGGGTATTGACAGTGAAGGAACGATTGCTGCTATTGAGTGGCTGGATCAGATGGCTGAGGAAGGACATATTCCACCGGGCGTCGACTTCGACATCATGCATGAATCGTTCGAGAATGGCAGCGCTGCCATGATGGTCACCGGTCCGTGGGCGTTGCCGCGTCTCCGTGAATCAGGCGTTCCCTACGCCGTTACCAACATCCCATCCGGCACTCAGGAAGCACAGCCGTTCGTCGGCGTTCAAGGCTTTATGATCAACGCCTTCAGCGAACAGCAGCTTCTGGCCAACATCTTCCTGACCGAATTCGTGGCTACGGAAGAGGTGATGCAGCAGTTGTTCGAGGCTGGTGGTCGCCCGGTTGCGTATCGTCCCGTCTTCGAGTCGATTGAAGATGAGGACATCGCCGCCTTTGCCGCCGCCGGTGAGAATGGTTTGCCAATGCCTGCCATTCCTGAAATGTCTGCTGTCTGGTCCTCCTGGGGTGATGCCCAGCAACTGGTGATTACCCAGGAAGAAGAACCGGAAGCGGCCTTCAGCAATGCCGCCGAGCAGATTCGCAATGCAATTGAATCGGCTGGTGGGTAAGCGGATTAGGGTTAGGCTTAATAGCAAACGTCGTGTAGAAGGTTGTATGAACTAACCACGTAAGCGTAGGCCAGTAGGGGCACAGCGGTACTGTTGTGCCCCTACTTTGTTATCCAACCTGGTCTGCATCAGGTGTAATAGGAGGGAAGGTGATGGAGATCACACAACGGAGCGACAAAGGCGCTTTTAGCTCCGTCCCCGGCCTTATTTTCCGTCTGATAGGTCTGGCAGTCATCGATGCCTTTGGACTGTGGCTGATCTATCAGATGTACAGTGATGGTGTTTACCCCTTTGCCGCCATCCTGGCAATCGTCACAATTCTGATTAACGTCATATTCCTATACGAGCCGTTATATCCTCTGCGCTGGATGGCCCCGGGGCTGGCGCTCATGATCCTCATGGCCTTTTATCCAGTCATATTTACGGTGTATACGGCGTTCACTAACTATAGTGATGGGCACATTCTCTCCAAACAACAGGCCATTGAGCGCCTGGGCCAGGACACGTTTTTGCGAGAAGGTGGGCGGACTTTTGAGTGGGTTGGGTATCGCTCTGAAGAAGGGGAATACCTGCTGTGGCTGACCAATGCCGATGGGCAGAATTTTGTGGCGCAGCCCGACGAGCCACTGCTACCCGCCGAAGAAGCAGAGTTGGGCGCCCTGGATGACGAAGGTGTGCCGGCAACGATTAACGGTTACACGCGCCTCGAAACACGAGAAGTGGTGCCTATCATCGAGCAGCTCGGCCGCATGCGCTTTGGCGAGCCGCCGACGACCCTACAAATTCGCAACCTGCGCGAAGTGGCGGGCCTTGACCAGCGCTATGTCTATGATGCGGAGCAGGACGCTATTATTGATCAACAGAGTGGAACCTCCTATTTTGCCAACGCGGACACCGGATTCTTTACGTCCGCAGAGGGAGATGTGTTGGTTCCCGGCTACCAGGTGGAGATCGGCCTGGATAATTTCCGGCGGCTCTTTACGAGTCGCGCTCTCAGCGGTCCTCTGGTTCGCATTTTCATCTGGACCTTTGTCTTCGCGGGCCTGACCGTTCTTACCACCTTTTCGTTGGGCCTGCTCGTCGCTTTGGTCTTCAACACACGGGACCTGGTTGGGCGCAAGGTAATCCGCTCTTTGCTGATCATTCCCTATACCATTCCGTCTGTCATCAGCGTGCTTTTGTGGCGCGGCCTCATGAACGAGCGCTTTGGTCTGATTAACACGACGCTGACTGAGTTGATCGGCTGGGCGCCGCCCTGGCTTTCTCACCCTACATGGGTGAAGGTAGCTATTATCATCATCAACCTCTGGCTGGGCTATCCGTACATGATGCTGATTTGTAGTGGCGCTCTGCAGGCGATTCCCGACGACATTTACGAGGCGGCGATGATGGACGGCGCCTCGGCCTGGCAGCGCTTCTGGAATATTACATTGCCGCTGCTTTTGGTCTCGGTAGGTCCGATCCTCATTTCGTCCTTCACCTTTAACTTTAACAACTTTAACGTCATCTATCTCTTCAACCAGGGAGGGCCGCCTATCGCCGGCACACCAACCCCGGCGGGCCATTCTGATATCCTCATCAGTTACACCTACAGGTTGGCCTTTGCCGGAGGACGCGGCGCCGACTACGCCTTTGCCGCGGCCATTACGGTGATCATCTTCATCATTCTGGCCGTCATCACCCTGTTCAACTTCCGCTTCACACGAGTCTGGGAGGAGGTTTCAGAAAATGTCTAGAGTTACTCTGTTCAAAGGTGGCGCATCAAGAACCCGGCAGCGGCGAATTGGCACCATCCTTCGCTACGTGGTGGCCGTCATCGCCATTGCCTTTGCCCTGTTCCCTGTGCTCTGGATCATCTCCGCTTCTTTCAACCCGCGCGGCTCCCTGACATCGCAGGAGTTCATCCCCACCAACGCCTCGCTGGAAAATTACCAGTTGCTACTCGGAGGCGATCCTCGCTTTCCATTCCCGCGCTGGCTATTTAACTCCTTTTACATTTCGACGATTACGGCGGTGCTGGCTGTGCTCATTACGTCCCTCAGCGCCTATGCTTTTTCTCGCTTCCGCTTCCGGCAGCGGCGCAATCTGCTGCTGACCATATTCCTGGTTCAGGTGTTCCCCAACATGCTGACCATGGTCGCCTTATTCTTGCTCATTCAGCAAATTGGCAACTATATCCCGGCGCTGGGCCTGAACACGCACGGCGGACTGATTCTGGTCTATCTGGGCGGCGTGATGGGCATTAACGTCTGGTTGATGAAGGGCTTTTTCGATTCTATACCACGGGATATTGATGAATCGGCGATGGTCGATGGCGCAACGCATTGGCAAACGTTCTGGATGCTCATCTTTCCCCTGGTGCGCCCTATCCTCATCGTCGTCGGCATTCTCACTTTCATCGGCACCTACAGCGACTTCTTGCTGGCGCGCATCTTGCTCTCTAGCAACGACCAGTTGACGGTGATGGTTGGGCTTTGGGTCTTCATCTCGCAGCAGTTCTCGCAGAACTGGGGCACCTTTGCCGCCGGCGGTCTGATGGCGGCGATTCCCATTGTGGTCATTTACCTGCTCTTACAGGACCAGATTGTGGGTGGCCTCACTCAGGGCGCTGTCAAAGGATAACCTTGATCGAATAACGCTATTGGCGGATGGCAGGAGCGGAACGAGCCGTTCGTTGCCGTCCGCCCTGCGCTTTCTATGAACGAATTTCTCTTTGGTACACTTTCCACGACTGAGAAACGGGTGGCGCAACTGCGTGAGGAGCACGAGGGTGTGCGCCACCTCAACCGCCTCAGCCCACTGGCCCCAGGCCCTGAGGACCGGCCGACGGTAACCACAACGGTCTTATTGCCGGTCCCGGTTGAACGAGTGACGTGCACCATTCTGGAGCCAGAACGGCAGACGGTGGAGCTGCAACGCACAGAGATCAAATGGGATCTGTTCCATTGGTCGTATTATCAGGTGTGGGAAGGCCAGTTGCCGGCCTACCCCGCCGGAACAGTGGTTCGCTACCGCATTGAGGCTCATCCAGAAGGAGACGGCGAGCCAATCGCAGCCGACGACGGCGAGTTATTCTCCTACCTGGTAGGCGCTACAGACCCTCCAGCCTGGTCGCGCGAGGCGATTATCTACCAGGTCTTTCCTGATCGCTTCTATCCTGGACGCGGCAAAACATGGAACGACGTAAGCAGCCCTGGTGATATCTTCGGCGGCACGCTGCGCGGCATCACCGAGAAGCTCGACTATATTGCCGATTTGGGCTTCAACTGCATCTGGCTGAACCCTTTCTTCCCGGACAAGACCCACCACAAGTACCACGCCACCGACTACTTCGACGTTGACCCCCAACTGGGCACGCTGGACGACATTTGCGAGCTGGTGGAAGAGGCGCATAAGCGCGGCATGCGCATGTTGCTCGACTTCGTGGCCAACCATTGGGGCAGCAAACACCATACGTTCCAGGAGGCGTTGCAGGATCGCAATAGCCCCTACTACGACTGGTACCAGTGGATTGAGTGGCCCGAGCAGTACAAAACATTCTTCGGCGTGCGCGACCTGCCAAAAATCAATGTGGCTAACAAAGGGGCGCGGGATTATCTGCTGCGCGCTGCTGAGTTCTGGTTGACGGAGGTCGGATTCGACGGCTACCGGCTGGACTACTCGTTGGGGCCAACCTACGATTTCTGGACTGATTTCCGTGCGACGGTGAAGGGGGCGCGGCCTGATGCCTGGATTTTTGGCGAGGCAATCCAGACGCCACAACGACAACTTCTTTACTCTGGTCGTCTGGATGGCTCGCTCGATTTCCTTTTGATGCAGGCGCTGCGCAACACCTTCGCCTTTGGCAGCATGGACGTGGCAGCGTTTGACGCCTTTCTGCGCTCGCATGAAGCGTTCTTCCCCCCGAACTTCAGCCGGCCCTCATTCCTGGATAACCATGACGTCAACCGCTTCTTGTGGCTGGTCGATGGCGACCAGCGCAGGCTGAAGCTGGCTGCGTTATGCCAGTTCACGCTATCCGGCGCGCCCATTGTTTATTATGGCACCGAAGTAGGTCTGAGCCAGGAACGGGATATCGCCCAGCCGCACGGGGATATCATGGAGGAATCGCGGCTGGCGATGCTGTGGGATGAGGAGCAGGATTCCGGGCTGCGCGACTATTACCGCTGGTTGGTACACTTTCGCCGCGAACATCCGGCGCTGCGTGATGGCAACCGGCGCACCGTGCACCTGAACCCGGCTGAAGGTACTTACGCCTATACGCGCAGCAACGAAAATGAGACGATTCTGGTGGCCTTAAACGTCAGCGGCGAGCGGCGTCGTTTTGAAGCCGCCGGGCAGCTATTTGAGAGTGGACCCTGGGAAGGAGCAGTGAGGGTGCTTGCGAACCATTCGTGAGCACAGAAAGAGGCGGAGAGCGGCTGGTTTTTGAATAGGAAGTGGTGGGGATTCGAGATTGTGGGCAATGGTGCTACACTTTTGTAGAATAGACGCATTCTCGTGCCAGTAACGGTTAACTAACCCCTATCACTAACCAGAGTAACCCGCCAGTAGGTGGTTGTTTTATGAATGACAAGAGCACTATTCTGATTGTCGATGACCAGAAAGTGATGCGCGAGACGATTGGCATGTTGCTGGCGAAGGAAGATTACGAACTTGTCTTCGCCTATGACGGACCAGATGCGCTACGCAAGGCGGCGCAGCTCATCCCCGACCTGATTCTTCTAGATGTCATGTTGCCGGGAATGGATGGCTTCGAGGTCTGCCGCCGCTTGCGCGAGCACCCTGTCCTTGCCGAAGTGCCGATCGTGGTGGTGACCGCTCTCAACGACCGTAAGTCATGGATGCAAGGGATTGAAGCTGGCGCTGATGACTTTGTGTTCAAGCCGTTTGACACGGTGGAGCTACGTACCAGAGTCCAAAACATCACCCGTCTGAATCGCTACCGGCGACTGATTGTCGAGCGTGTCAAATTTGAGTGGGTGCTGGACCAGGCCAATGATGGCTACCTGATGCTGAATGAAGAAGGGTACATTGTCTATGCCAATCCGCAGGCTCGCCTGTTACTGGATCTGGCGGTGGAGGATGTGGGCTACGTCAGGTTGTCGTTTATTGAACTGGCCGAGAAGCTCTATCACTTTGAACCAAAAGAGGCGTGGGAGCAGTGGCCGGAGGAGCCGCTGGGCGGTGTGCCCCGTTATCTGGTGCGCCCCGAATCGCCCCATTCAAAGCCATTCTGGCTGCGCGTGCGCAATCTGACCCTGTCGAATGGCGTGGATGTGCAGCAGGTGGTTTCGTTGCGTGACGTTACCGAGCAGATAGAGCTGCAACGCGATGTCTGGCGCTTCCACTCCATGATTTTCCACAAGCTGCGCACGCCGCTGGCCGTGATGATGAACAGCCTGGAGCTGATGGCGCGCCACGCCGCCAAATTGGGGCCGGAAAAAAGCAGCGAGGTGGCGAGCAGGGCTTTGCAGGGGGCGCGTCGCCTGCAGACTGAAGTGGATGACATCCTCAAATACCTGAAGTCGCCGAATCTGGCGCAATCGGGCAACGGCTTTCAGATCACGCGGCTGGAAGAGGTGGCGAAGCGCATCGGCGACGAGTTGCAGATTGAATCACTTTCGATTGCCGGCGTTACCAAACTGGAACCTGTCCGCGTTCGTCTCTCAGTGGAAGCGGTAGAGGCGATTTTGTGGGAGATTCTGGAGAATGCCAAGAAATTCCACCCGCAACACGAACCGGTAGTGCAGATGTTCGCCTTCGTGATGAAGTCGCGGGAAGTGGGTCTCTGGATCGGCGATAACGGCCTGACCCTTTCGCCGGAGCAGCTTGCCCAGGTGTGGACGCCTTACTATCAGGGCGAAAAAGCGTTCACCGGTGAAGTCTCGGGCATGGGGTTGGGGCTGCCCATGGTGGCGTCGCTGCTGTGGGGCGTTGGCGGTCGCTGCCGCATGTATAACCGGCCGGGCGAACCGGGTGTCGTCGTGGAGCTGCTCATTCCCGTGGAGGATAATGAGGAATCTTCCAACAGCGGTAACGCGCCGTCGCCGCAGCAGCGGTGGCAACCAACGGCTGCCGACTGATCACTCGACAATCGTGATCGGCACGGCGTGTGGCGGGGGGAAATTGCCATCGTTCTGGACAAGGACCAGGCGCAAGACGTAAGGTCCTGGCGGCAGGGCGTAGGCGTGTAACTCCTCCAATTTGCCGTTCGACACCGGTTCGGCGTGTGTGACGCCCAGCGTTGTCCACTCCGTGGGATTGCTGCCACTGCCAATTTCTAATTTGTAAAACTGCACCTGAGCGGGATCAAACATAGCCGTGCCCTGTATTTCTACCAGGCCATTGACCTGTTGCCCGGCCTGGGGCGAAGCGATGCGGTAGGTCTGGTTGGTCGAAACCTGTTGTTGGTCGCCTTGCTCATTGGGCATGGAACGAACGAGGTCGGCAGGACAGACGACCGGCGGCGCCATCGGGTAGCCACCGGCGCGTTGTGCCCAGAGCCGGGCACGTACTTCGTCAGGGTAATAGGGAGGCAATGGCAAGAAAAGCTGCCGCTCCACTCCCGAGGGAATAGCGGCACTATTGACGACGCAACGAGTAGGAGTGGACAGGGTCGCTTCGTCGTCACTATTGCGGCTCTCCTGAATCCGGACGGCGATATCGGCGGGCAGGGGCAGCGTGGCCAGGGTCCAGGCGCCCGGCTGGCTGGCGGCGTCGGGCACGTAGCCCAGGCGCGGTATGCTATGTTGCGGCGCACTGACCAGAAAGAGGTCGGGGCGTGTGGCGGAGCAGCTATTGCCGCCGGTGCTGTGTGGCAGGCAGACCGCTTTCTGCTCGATGCCGCTGGGCTGCGGGAACTCGACCGGGGGAGCGGCGCCGGCCACAGCGAGGCTGCCATTTAGGGCCGGATCATTGGTAATCGTCTCGATGATGTAGCGCCAGACGGGGGCTGCGCCCTGCAGGCCAGATGTATTGACCATCGGGTGGCCATCGCTATTGCCCAACCAGATGCCTACAACGACGCCCGGTGTGTAGCCAATGGTCCAGTTATCGCGGAAATCGTCGGTGGTTCCCGTTTTAACGGCGGCAGGGAACGGTGTGTGCAGAGGGTTGTTGGCGCCCATTGCCGGAACGCGAGCCTGGTCATCGTCCAATATGTCGGTGATGATGTAGGCGATACGAGGGTCGAGGGCGTTGGTGGGCGGCGTGCGATCCTGTTGCGCATCGTAGACCATCCGGCCCCGACCGTCCCTGATTTGCAGGACCGTATTGAGTTGCGGGCGTTGGCCCATATTAGCCAGCGTGGCAAAGGCGTGTGTCATCTCCAGCAGCGGCACTTCACCGCCCCCCAGCGTAAGGGTCAGACCGTAGTAGCCAGGGGGTTGGTTCAGTGAAACGATGCCCATCTTGCGTGCGGTGGCGATCATATTGCCGATGCCCACGTCCCGAATCAGTTGGATGGGCGGAATGTTGTAGCTGTTGGCCAGAGCATCGCGAAAGAGGATCGGTCCGCGATAGCGCCCGTCGTAATTGCGGGGAATGAACTGTTCACCATTACCAAGCTCCAGCACAATGGGCACGTCCCAAAGCACATCGCCTGTCGTCCAGCCCTTCTCCATGGCGGCAGCGTAAGTGATGGGCTTGATACTGCTGCCCGGCTGCCGGGGGCGCAGCGTGACGTTGACCTGGCCGTCAATCGATTCGTCAAAGTAGTCCAGACTGCCGACCATAGCCAGGATTTCACCTGTGCCCGGTTTCATGACCACCGCTGCTCCGTTGTTAACGTCATGCGCCTGCTGTCGCGCTGCCACTTGCTGGCGCAACGTTTCCTGCGCCAACTGCTGGATGTTCAGGTCCAGAGTGGTGGTCACCTGCCATCCGCCCTGCGTCAGGGCATCTGGCCCATAACGCTCTTCCAGGTGCCGTTGCACATAGAGCACGAAGTGAGGCGCGTGCAACACGCGCTCATTTTGGCTCTCGGCCTGTGGCAAAAGTGGTTGCAGGTTCAGGGAGACACCCTGAGCCACGGCCACGTCGAGGGCCGAAATCATCCCCTCGCTCTCCATGAGCCGCAGCACTAGCTTCTGCCGGTTTTGTGCGGCCTCAAAGTTGACGTATGGATTCAGCTCCACCGGCGATTGCGGCAGGCCGGCAAGGAAGGCGGCTTCGGCCAGCGTCAGGTCGGCGGCTGCTTTGCCAAAATAGGTTTGCGCCGCTGCTTCGATGCCATAGGCCAGATTGCCGTAGTAGATCTCGTTGAGGTACATCGTTATTATGTCCCGCTTCTCACGTTTCTGGGTGAGAATGAAGGCCAGAAAGATCTCGCGCAGCTTGCGCTCGTAACTGGTTGCCACCCGCTCTTCATAGCTGAAGGCAATATGGCGCACGAGCTGTTGGGTGATGGTGCTGGCGCCAATTGGCCGCTGGCCTTCGTTACGAAAGTTACTGATTGCGGCGGCGACGATGGACGGAGCATCGAAGCCGGGGTTGCTCCAGAATGTGTCGTCCTCGACGGCGATGGTGGCATCAATGACCACGCGGGGGATTTCATCATAATCGAGCCAGCGCCGCTTTTCGACTGTGTGTAGCTCGAAAAGGAGCTGGCCGTTGCGGTCATAGAAACGGGGGTTGCCGCCAGGCCCGCTGCCCTGGTAGGAGACCACACGGTCAATTGCTTCGTCCAATTGATTGCTGAGATAGGCATAGCCACCGGCAAGTGCCAGGAGGCCGAGAAGGGCGGCGATGATGGATAGTTGCAGGGTAATCACCACCAATCGCCAACAGCCACGCGCGGCCCGCCGGGCGCAGCCACTTTCCTCGCTAGAACTTTTGGGAGAGGGGGAGCGATGCATTGTGCTGTGCATTCTTTGATCGTATGTGATGGTACAGGGCCGTCAATGAGACATTAATCACCTGTAG
>CAZRTM010000001.1:92756-138999 GCA_964602995.1 uncultured Ardenticatenaceae bacterium | reverse complement strand
AGTAGAACAGCAGTTACAGGAGATGGATCGCGAAGACGCGGCTATCTGGACTGAAAATCTGGGACGCAGCTTTAATGGGGAAGTTGCCGTATCCGGTGTGACGATGACCGTGCCGCGCGGCTCGATCTTCGGCTTTATTGGCCCCAGCGGTTCGGGAAAGACGACGACCATTCGTATGCTTACGGGTGTTTATGAACCGACGGAGGGTGAGGTTCATGTGCTGGGCAAGGAACCGGCCTATTTTAATCAGAAGACGCGAGGGCGGATCGGTTATATGCCCCAGCTATTTGTACTCTATCCACAGTTGACAGTGTGGGAAAATCTGAACTTTGCCTCTTCGTTGTATGGTATGCCTTTCCGGCGCCATAAGCGCCTGATGGAGGCGTTGGAATTTGTGGAGCTGGAGGACCATCGTAACAAGCTGGCACGGGATATCAGCGGTGGTATGCAGCGCCGCCTGAGCCTGGCCGCCACGCTGGTTCACAAACCAGACCTCGTCTTCCTGGACGAACCCACCGCCGGCATTGACCCTGTGTTGCGCCGCAAGTTCTGGGACCATTTCGGCGACCTGAAAGGGCAGGGCCGGACGCTGTTCGTCACTACGCAGTACGTCAGCGAAGCTAATTACTGCGACCTGGTCGGTGTGTTGGCCGATGGCCGCCTGCTGATGGTTGACACGCCTCATGGGCTGCGCTACCGGGCCTATGGCGGGGATATTGTGGACCTGACGGCCAGGGAACGAATTACGTACCAGCAACTGCGTGAGCTGCGCGACTTGCCGTTTGTGCATGGGCGTCCGGAATATATGAGTGAGACGCAAGTGCGCGTCATCGTCTCCGAAGCTGCGACTGATATGCAGGAACTATTGAGCTGGTGCCAGCAGAAGGCGATGGAGGTAGACACAATCGAAGAGTACCAACCGCCATTCGACGACGTTTTTGTGGTCCTGGTACAGAATGGAGGAGAATCACAATGATCAGTCGCATCTTTGGTTTCATTATTCGTACGTCGGCCTTCTTGCGTAAAGAGATCGTCGAGATCTTACGCCAGCCAAAGCTGGTACTGACGCTGGTCCTGGGTCCCTTCCTCATTCTGCTGTTATTCGGCATCGGCTACCGCGCTGAAGCGCAACCGATCCGCGCCCTGTTTGTCATCCAGCCGAATAGTCCTTTTGCCGACAATCTGGAAGAGTACGCGACGGGCATCAGCCCGCTTTTAGAGTATGCCGGTACATCTGACTCTTTGGTGGAAGCTCAGGCGGAACTACGCCAGGGTGATGTGGACATGGTCGTCGTCTTGCCCGAGGATCCGGTGGAGACCGTGCGCAACAGCGAACAGGCTGTCTTCGAGCTGTATCACAATGAGATCGACCCTGTCCAGATTGATTACCTGGAGGCGTTTGCCCGCATCTATATCGACGAAGTGAACCGTCGTGTGCTGGCGGCTGTTGCAGAAGAGAGCCAGGCGGAGGCCGGTTCGGTTCAGGAAACGGCTTCAACAACGCGTCAATCGGCGACGAATATGCGGCAGGCGTTGGAAGCAGGGAATGTGGCGCAGGCTCAAAACGAACAAGAGGAAATGGTGCGCGGCCTCGATTTGTTGACGCTGATGGTTGGCGCCAGTAGCCAGCTTGTTGGCGGCATGGAGCAAGAGTTTGGCGGCGGGGAGAACAACCCCGATTCCCTTGCCCAGGAGTTGGCAGCATTGCGGGAGGATGTCAGCGTGATGTCAGAGCTGGAAGAGGACGATGAGTATGACGAAGAGATCGAACAACTGACAGAGATTGAACAGCAGTTCGGAACATTGGAAGAGTCGATGAGTGAGTTTCGCAGCATTGCCCCCGGTGTACTGGTCAGCCCCTTCCGTGCCGAGGTGCAAAACGTGACTCAGACGCCGTTGCGCCTGTCAGATTTCTATGTGCCATCGGCCATCGCGCTGCTGGCCCAGCACCTGGCCATCACGTTTGCCGCCCTCTCCATCGTTCGCGAGCGTAGTGAAGGAACCATGGAGATTTTCCAGGTCTCGCCGTTGTCTGCCATCGAGGGTCTCCTTGGCAAATACCTCAGCTACTTCATCTTTGCCGCCGTGCTGCTGGGAATTCTCACCCTGCTCAGCCTGTACGGCATTCAGGTGCCTATGCTTGGCGAGTGGGGCCCTTACGCGCTGGTGCTCGCCGCCCTTGTGTTTACTTCGCTGGGTATGGGCTTTATCATTTCACTGGTGGCAGAGACCACCAGTCAGGCGGTACAATACTCAATGATTATCTTGCTTGCCAGTATATTCTTCAGTGGCTTCTTCCTGACGCTTGATCTACTGCGTCCGTTCGTGCAGGTGGTTTCCTGGCTCCTGCCCGCCACTTACGCCACGCAGATGTTGCAAGATGTGATGTTACGCGGTCTCTTTACGTTCGACGACATGCTGCTCCTGGGTACGCTCACTGCGATGGGTATGGTCTTCTTTATATTGGCATGGGTTATGTTGCGACGTAAAATGGCCCTCAGATAATAAGCTGGGGGCTTAGGTTTGGAGGCTTAGGCTTGAAGGCTTAGGCCTGGAGGACTTTCCGTGGAAAAACGTTGGCGACAATTGAGTGAAGCAGTGGAGGGTTGCGATCAGATACTCATTTTGCTTCATGATGATCCAGACCCGGACTCGGTTGCCAGCGGTGCGGCTTTGCGTTTTCTGCTCTCAGAAAAACTGGGGGTGGAAGGGCAAGTCGCATATCGTGGCATTATTGGACGAGCAGAGAACAGGGCCTTAGTCGATTATCTCGGCGTGGAGCTGGAACAGTTGCCCAGCGAGCCGCTTATGCCCGAACTTGGATCAAAGGCGGTGGCTGTGGTGGACACCCAGCCGGGCGCCGGGAACAGCCCGCTGCCCGCCGGGTATCCCGCGGCTATTGTGATCGACCATCACAGTGATCTGGACGGGGAGGGAGCTATCTTTCGTGATGTGCGCCCCTGGATTGGCGCTTCCTCGACGATAATGACTCAATATTTGCGTGCTGCCGGGGTTAAACCTCCGATGCGTCTGGCCACGGCTCTGTTCTATGGCATTAAGACTGACACCAAGGCTTTGAGCCGGGACACGAGCGCCGCTGATGTGGGAGCCTACTTCTACCTGCTCAGTTTTGTTGATGTCGATGCGCTGGTGGAAATTGAAAATGCCCGGGTACCAGCGTCCTATTTCAGGAATCTGGCGCGGGCGATGGAGGCAGCCAAGCTGTACGATGGCGTCGTCGTTTCCTTTCTCGACGAAGTGGATTATCCAGATCTGACGGCCGAAATTGCCGACCTTTTCTTACGCCTGGAAGGAGTGAATTGGGTTATATGCATGGGCGTCTATGACGAGACACTCTATATTTCGGTACGTGCTCGCGATGAGGCGGCCGATGCAGAAGAGCTGGCCCAAGAGATAATTGGCGACGAGGGTTCAGCAGGGGGGCGCAATACGTTGGCCGGTGGGCAAATCTCGCTTGAGGGTAAGGATGCGCACACGATTGCTGAAAAGCTGAGGCAACGAATATTCGAATACCTGAATGTCCCTCAGGATGCGCAAGGTGAACCCCTCATCTAGTCATGCCAACCTTTGATTCAATTCTTGCGGATTTTCTATTTAACCTGGCCAACGTTACGTTTACGCAGTTACTTGACCTGATTCTGGTGACGGTGGTCTTCTTCGGGCTGCTACATTTGCTACGCCGCAGCCGCGCCACCCTCTTGTTGCGCGGCACCCTGATCGTCATCATCTTCTTTTTTATCGTCACTGTTTTTCTACCCCTGCCCACGTTTGATTACCTCCTGGAGGTGGCCCTGCTGGCCACGTTGGTGGCCATTCCCATCATCTTCCAGCCCGAGCTACGCCATCTGTTGGAGTCGCTGGGCAGGCGAGTAGGAACGTTCCGTTTCCGGCAGATGGCAGCGGAATCGGCGTTCAAGCCGTTGGTGCGCGCCCTGGAGAGTCTCTCAGACCGTTGCGTGGGTGCGCTGATTGTGCTCGAAGGCAACGACGATTTGAGTGACATCATACAGACCGGCGTGCCTATGGGCGGCGAGGTTACCAGCGAGTTGCTGCAGACCATTTTCTATGATGGCACCCCGCTCCACGACGGGGCAGTCATCATCCGCGGCGACCGGGTCGTGGCTGCGGGCTGTGTATTGCCGGTCAGCAATCGTCAGCTCTATTCAGCACAACGCAGGCTGGGCACACGGCACAGGGCTGCTGTGGGCATGACCGAGACCAGTGACGCGCTGGTGTTGGTGGTCAGTGAAGAGACAGGGGCCATTTCCGTGGCCAGGGATGGACGGCTGCAATCAGGGTTGGATCGCACCACGTTGCGCGAACAAATTCACAGTTTCTACCAGAGCAGCGATGGTGAGCAGGAGACCTTTTCACTGAACAATGCGCTCAGGGAGTTTCGGGAGTGGTGGCGAGAGCGCTCGGACGGTGTGCAAAGGAGGTTCGTTCTTACTGATCTGGGCCTGCTTCTCCTTGCTTTCCTGTTGGCCCTGACGACCTGGGCCTTTGTCATTCAAGAAACGAACCCCATTCAGGAGCTGCGCGTTACTAATATTCCCCTGCAAGTGACCGATGTGCCGCCAAACACCCAACTGTTGACAGATGTGCCCGATGAGATCGCCGTGGTCGTACGCGCACACAATACGATGCTCAACTCGCTGGCGCCTTCCAGCTTCCAGGCGCAGGTCTCTCTGCAGAGTCTGGAGCCAGGGCTGCACCGTTTGCCGGTGATGGTGCAATCGGGAGTTGAGCCGGTGCAGATACGGCGGGTGGAGCCGCAGGCGGTTGATATTCAGTTGGCAGAGATTGTGACGCGCTCTATACCAGTTGAAGTGATGACCAGCGGCGAAGAGGTACTCTCGCCCGCGCTGGAGATTGGCGCAAGCCCGGTTGTGACCCCTGCGCAGGTACAGGTATCGGGTGCGGCGCCCACCGTGGCGCGCATTGACCGCGTGCTTGCCGAAATCACGGTGCCAGAGGCGGCGGGAACGATTGAGCGCATGGCCACGGTGATGGCTGTTGACCAGGATGGTGAGCAGGTCACTGGCGTTAATCTGGAACCGGACCAGGTGCAGATCAGCGTGACGGTGGCGCAACGGCCTGGCGCGCGTACCATAGGTGTGCGGGTGGTGACCGAGGGCGAGTTACCCAATGGTTACCGGCTGGCGCGGATTACTGTTGCGCCCGACCAGGTGACTCTGCTGGCCACACCGGAGATATTGGAAGAGGTGGGCAACGTAATTACGACCTTCCCGGTTGATATGACTCAGGCTGTGGACGATTTTAGCGTTCAGGTGCCGCTTGACCTGCCGCCAGGCACTCAAGCCATTGACACCCTGGGTAACACAATCCGCTCGGTGCAGGTGGTGGTTGAGGTGGACGTGCGTATGGCCAACCGTGTCGTGTCGCGTCCAGTGGAGGTCGTCGGCTCAGTGGGGCTGACCGTTGGCGTGGAACCGGCAACGGTGGATGTGGCCTTGCACGGTCCCCTCCCGTTACTCGATGAGATTGAGGCTGAACCTGGCTTATTGCGCGTGGTGATTGAAGCCGCTGCGCTATTGGAGATGGAGCCGAACGAGAGCCGTGTGGTCAACCCGGAAGTGATCAAACCGGATGAAGTGCGGGTACAGCTAATTCCTCAATCGGTGACGGTCACAGTCACGGAACCGCAGCAATAGAGTCCCATTGCTAAATCTAGACGAGGCCTTACAATCCACATCTTGTTATGTTCGATCAATTTGTCTTAATCTGGCAGGAGAATTCCTGGTTACGCCAGTTCCTGTTCATCACAATTGCATTTCTGGTTGCGATCCTGGTCAGCACCCTGTCCAACCGCATATCAGGGCGCCTCGTACAGCTAGACCGTTTCAGGGGCCATGGACGCCGTATCCGGCCGGAGAGGATGCGCACGCTCCAGGGTCTCATTGGCAGCCTGGTTACGGTATCGGCGTTCATTGTGGCCACTCTCTTCAGCATCAGCCGCTTTGTCGACGCCGAGACGTTGATCTGGGTCGTGGGCTTGTTCAGCGCCGCCTTTGGTCTGGGGGCGCGCCCGCTGGTCACCGATTTCCTGGCTGGCATCAGCTTCATCTTCGAAGATACGTTCGACGTGGGCGAGAAGGTAGAGATGCTGGAAGTAGAAGGCGTGATCGAGAAGGTGACCTTGCGCGCCACATTGCTGCGTTCGCCAACCGGCGAGCTATTCGTAGTGCCCAACGGCGACATCCGCGTGATCCGCAATTTTAGCCGTGGTCGCTTCTCCTCGGTCACGGTCAAGCTAAAGGTACCTTCCTCCAATTTGAGCCATGCCCTGGCGCTGCTTGAGGAGCTTGGCCAGGAGGCAATGCTGGAACTGCCCAACTTGCTGGAACCGTGGCAAATTCTCAGCGAATCGGGAGCGATTGGCGAGAGTACCGAGTTAACCCTGATAGGTAAGGCCCGTTTCGGCCACGGCGCCGAGATGCGCCCCCGCCTGCTGGCCTTCATCCAGGAGCGGCTCAGCGCGGAAGGGGTCCAACTGGCTGACTGAATCCGTGTCACCATCCTGGAGAGGGTCTCGAGTGAGGCCTCGAGTGAGGGGCGCAGGTTGCTTCGCACGCTTGTTCGACAGTGTGGTTGTTTGCAGGTGGGCTGGTTCCTGCACATCTGTCACGATATCAGGGTTTTGCCGGATAACTGTGACGGAGAGTAACAAGGCAATGAGTAGCATTGTCGCTACCCACAGGTACAAAAAGCGCTTCATCGTTCCTCCTGTACGAGTATGGCGATGCGGCCAGACGGGCGTTGGGGCGCCCAGCCAGCCGCCAGGCGTCAGATCATAAGCGGCGTTCAAAGACCGCCACTCTTATGACGACGCCCACCTCCAATTTGTTCCCCGCCTTTTGCAATTACCCTGTCTTCTCCTCGAAAACCTGCCGGCGCTGCTCTCTGTCCGGGGTCAGGTTGCCCGACGTGTAACGCGTTCTACTCGATTTCGAAGGTTACGACGTCAGGCTCGCCCACGTAATTACCGTCCATCTGCACCACAATCAGCCGTAGCGAATAGACTCCCGGTTCAAAGGCGGCGGCCACCAATGTTTCTAACTCTCCGTTGACCACCGGCGTGTTATGGGTTTCGCCAATCGTTACCCATTCCTGCGGGCTTGATCCCCGGCCGATTTCCAGCTTATAGAACTGTATCTGCTGCGGGTCGAAGTCGGCTGTGCCCCGGACGGGGATGATACCGCTCACTTTATCGCCGCTCTTCGGTTCGCGAATGTTCCACACAGCAAGGTCGCTACCGCGCCCACTGTCAGTCATCATTGTCAGCAATTCTTCTGTGCAGGCTACCCGCGGCATAATGGCCAGGTTGTGTTCGTCCGCCCAGCGATGGGCGCCTTCTATGCTCTCCGGGTTGCGCGGTGGCGCCAGGAAGATGGCCGCCTCTGCTTCTGGGGGTAGCTGCTCAATCAGCGTGCCTTCTGCAAAGTAGCAGGCGGCCGGGGGCGGTAGATTGTCCCCTTCTGTGTCAATTTGAATTTCCTCAGGCAGCTCCTCAAGCGGCACGGAAGTGATGCGCAGCACGGCCGGATCAAGCTCCTCCCAGACCACGCTTGGTTCGGGCGGTGGTGGCGTGGGTTGCTCAGGCGTGCTATCGATGAGGAACCACTCGCTCTCGCTGCGTGCGCAGTCAGTGGCGCCAGGCACCACAGAGGCAATGCTGCACAGAGGGCGTTGTTCCAACCCTTCAGGGGGTGTGAACCCTTGTGGGCTGCCGTCGACATTGATGACGCTGCGTAGCTGTTGATCAGCGTATATCGCCTGCATATAGTCGGACCACAGTGGTGCGGCGCCGGTGAGACCGGTGACGTTGATCATCTCGCTGTTGTCGGTGTTGCCGGTCCAGACGCCAACCACTAGCGCCGGTGTATAGCCTACGGTCCAATTGTCGCGGAAGTTGTCCGTGGTGCCTGTCTTGGCCGCGGCGGGGAAGGGGAGCGCCAGCGGATTGTCCTGGCCCATGGCCGGAGTGCGGGCGACGTCGTCGTCTAGGATGTCGCTAATCAGGAAGGCCACACGCGGGTCAACCACCCGTTGCGGCTCCGGCGGCTGGTACTCATATAGGACCTCCCCATCCGTTGTTTCAACTTTCAAAATGGCCGCTGGCGGAATATAGTTGCCGCCGTTGGCAAAGACGCTGAAGGCAGTTGTCAGCTCCAGTGGTGTCACTTCGCCGCCGCCCAATGTCAGCGACAGCCCATATTGGGATGGATCCTGGCTCAGGCTGTTCAACCCCATCCGTTGCGCAAACTCCAGAAAGCGTGGGATACCGATCTCTTGCAAGACAAGCACGGCAGGCACGTTATAGCTATTGGCCAGCGCCCGCCTCATACGCATGGGGCCGTTGAAGGTGCGGCTGTAGTTAACGGGGGAATAGACAGTGCCGTCCACCTGCGGGTAATCAACGCGCACGTCCCACAGGATGTCGCCTGCTGTTAGCGGCGGGTCACTGCCATCTGCGCCGGGTGATAGCGCTGCGGCATAGGTGACCGGTTTGATGGCGCTACCTGGCTGCTGTGGTGACAGGGTGACGTTGACGTTGCCGTCAATCGATTCGTCGCGATAATCGACGCTGCCCAACATGCTCAGGATCTCGCCTGTTCCTGGCCGGAGCACCACCATGGCCGCGTTAGTCATGTTATGTTCCGGTCCAACATTGTCTACGTGCCGGCGAGCCAGCTCTTCGGCGAGGTGTTGGTAGTTCAGATCAAGCGTCGTGGTCACGCGCAGGCCGCCGTTGGCAACCTTTTCAGCCCCAAACTGCTCTTCCAGCAACTGGCGCACGTAAATGGCGAAATGGGGCGCAGAGAGGCTCACTTCCTGACGGGCAAAGGTTAGCTCTTGCAGGTAGGCGTCTTCGGCTTCCTGCTGTGTAATGAACCCTTCGTCTACCATCAAATTCAGAACCAGCCATTGCCGCCGCTTGGCGCCCTCCAGGTTGGTCAGCGGATCCAGTTCCACGGGGCTTTGCGGCAGCGCTGCCAGCAGGCTTGATTCGGCCAGCGATAGCTCGGTGGCGCTTTTGCCAAAATAGGTCTGAGCGGCGGCCTCCGTTCCATAGGCCAGATTGCCGTAGTAAATCTCGTTCAGATATAGCTCAAGGATTTCGTCTTTCTCAAATCGGCGGTTCATCATCCAGGCCAGGATCACTTCGCGCGCCTTGCGGTCATAGCTGACGGCTGTGCGCTCCTCATAGTCGAAGGCGATGTGGCGCACGAGCTGTTGCGTAATGGTGCTGCCGCCGACCGGCCGCCCTTCAGGATTGCGCAGGTTGTAGATGAGGGCTGCCAGCAGGGAGGGGGCATCGAGGCCGATGTTTTCATAGAAGGTATCGTCCTCGACGGCAATGGTGGCCTGCTGCAACTGCAGCGGAATTTGGTCCAGCGAGACCTTGGTGCGTTTGCCTTCACCGAAGATTTCCCACAGCAGTTGCCCGTTGCGGTCCATGATGCGCGTCGTTTCAAACGTCTCGCGGTCGCGCGCCTGGTCCAGGGCAGCAATCCCTTCGTCGATTTGGCCCGAAAGCTGCACGTAGACCAGGGTGGCGGCGACGGTCACACTGCCAAAGACGAGCAGGGCCATCAGCAGTATGCTGCCCAGAAACATTTTGCTTAAGCAGCCACCACAGCCCGCCCGGCCTCGTCGCTCCGGGGGGCGTTGCACCCTATAAACAACAGGCTGCGTCGGATATTCGTCATACCTCATATAAGATCCTCAAGCGATAGAGTTATTCGTGTGGTAGTTTACTCAATGCGAGAGGCGGTTGCTTTGTGCAAAGTAAACGCTAAGGTGACGTTTAGATGACGGGGGTATTGTAGAGCGATTTGGCAAATCGCTTTATGAAATGAGCGATTTACCAAATCGCTTTACGAAAAAATTCGCCTTCGGTTGACAACACTCCCCAATCATAATAAACTGCACACATAACTGAATAGTACGTGCAGGCGACTTTTTGCCTGCGCCTCATCAAGAGAGGCTGAGGGACCGGCCCGATGAAGCCTCGGCAACCGCCAGTTGTGTACGCAAGCCACTGGAAATGGTGCCAATTCCGGCAGACGTCATAAAAAGCGTCTGAAAGATGAGCGGCAACTACACTTTTGGCCTCTCATCTCGAGAGGCTTTTTTATTTGGGAAGCGAGCAGAGATATGACTGATACAAATAGTATACGAGCGCTCCTTGAAGAGCAGTTGCAGCAGCGGATTCTGGTTCTGGACGGCGCGATGGGCACCATGATCCAGGCGTACCAGTTGGATGAGGCCGATTATCGCGGCGACCGGTTTGCTGCCTGGCACCGCGACCTGAGAGGCAACAACGACTTGCTCAGCCTGACCCAACCACAGATTATTCGCGCCATTCACACGGCGTATCTGGAGGCGGGGGCGGACATCATCGAGACCAATACCTTCAACGCCAATGCCATTTCTCAGGCCGATTATGGCATGGAAGAGCTGGCGTATGAGCTGAACCTGGCCTCGGCGCGGCTGGCTCGGGAAGCGGTTGACCAATTATCGCCTGAGGAGGGCAAGCCGCGCTTCGTTGCCGGGGCCATTGGCCCTACCAATCGCACGGCCTCTCTTTCGCCAGATGTCAACCGCCCTGGCTATCGCAACGTCACCTTTGACCAACTGGCCGAGGCCTACTACGATGCTGTGCGCGGACTGGTCGATGGCGGCGTGGACATTCTGCTGGTGGAGACGATTTTCGACACCCTCAACGCCAAGGCTGCCATCTTCGCTATTTTGCGCTACTTCGACGAGCACCAGGTGCGGCTGCCGCTCATAATCTCGGGCACCATCACCGACGCCTCCGGCCGTACGCTCTCGGGGCAGACGACGGCGGCGTTCTGGCACTCCGTGCGCCACGCCGAGCCACTGATTGTGGGCCTCAATTGCGCCCTGGGGCCAGCCAGCCTGCGCCCCTACATCGAGGAGCTTTCGAAAATTGCCGATACCTACGTCAGCATTTATCCCAATGCCGGGCTGCCCAACGAGTTTGGTGAATACGACGAAGGGCCAAAAGAGATGGGCGAGGTGCTGCGCGATTTTGCCAACAGCGGCTTTGTCAACGTGGTCGGCGGCTGTTGTGGCACCACGCCGAGCCACATCCGCTTCTTTGCGGAGGCGTTGGAAGGACTGCCGCCGCGCCGCCCGCCCCAGTTGCCGCGTTACTGTCGCCTCAGCGGCCTGGAAGCGCTGACCATCACGCCCGAGCTGAACTTCGTCAACATCGGTGAGCGCACCAACGTCACCGGCTCCCGCCGCTTTGCGCGCCTGATCCTCAACGGCGACTACGAAGAGGCGTTGAGCGTGGCCCGCCAGCAGGTGGAGAACGGGGCGCAGATGGTCGACGTCAACATGGACGAGGGCATGCTCGATTCCGAAGCGGCGATGGAGCTTTTCCTCAATCTCATTGGCAGCGAGCCGGACATTGCGCGCGTGCCGGTGGTCATTGATTCCAGCAAGTGGTCAGTGATCGAGACCGGCCTGAAGTGCGTGCAGGGCAAGAGCATCGTCAACTCCATCAGCCTCAAGGAGGGAGAGGAAGAATTCAAGGAACATGCCCGCCTGGCGCGGCGCTATGGCGCTGCGGTTATCGTCATGGCTTTCGATGAGGAAGGGCAGGCGGAGACGGTGGAGCGGCGTGTCGAAATCTGCACGCGCGCTTACAAGATCCTCACCGAAGAAATTGGTTTTCCACCGGAAGACATTATCTTCGACCCCAACATTTTCGCCGTGGCTACCGGTATTGCGGAACACAACGCATATGGCCTGGCTTTCATCGAGGCCACGCAGCAGATCAAAGCGACGTTGCCGCACGCCCTGATCAGCGGCGGCGTCAGCAACTTCTCCTTCTCTTTCCGCGGCAATGACGTTGTGCGCGAAGCGATGCACGCTGCTTTTCTGTACCACGCCATCCAGGCCGGCATGGACATGGGCATTGTCAACGCCGGGCAGTTGGAGGTCTACGAGGCGATTGAACCCGAGCTGCGCGACCGCATTGAGGACGTGCTGTTCAACCGCCGTGAGGATGCCACGGAACGGCTGTTGGAATATGCCCAGACGGTGAAGGGCGGGGGCAAGCAGCAGGAGAAGGACCTGAGCTGGCGCGAAAAGCCGGTGCGCGAGCGGCTGGTGTATGCCCTGGTGAAGGGTATCACCGACTACATCATCGAAGATACGGAAGAAGCGCGGCAGCTGTTTGACGAGCCGCTTGAAGTCATTGAAGGGCCGTTAATGGACGGTATGAACGTCGTCGGCGACCTTTTTGGCTCGGGCAAGATGTTCCTGCCACAGGTGGTCAAGAGCGCCCGTGTGATGAAGCAGGCGGTGGCTTACCTGATTCCTTATATCGAAGCGGGGGAGACGGAGCCGACGAGCAACGGCAAGATACTGCTGGCAACGGTGAAGGGGGATGTGCACGATATTGGCAAGAACATTGTGGGCGTCGTTCTTGGCTGTAATGGCTATGATGTCATTGACCTGGGTGTGATGGTTCCCGCGAACAAGATTCTGGAGACAGCGCGGGCTGAGGGCGTGGATATCATTGGCCTCAGCGGGCTGATCACACCTTCGTTGGAGGAGATGAGGCATGTAGCGCGGGAGATGGAGCGCGAAGGGTTTGACATACCGTTGCTCATCGGCGGCGCGACGACCTCGAAGATACACACAGCAGTGAAGATCGCGCCGGAGTATAAGCGCGGGCCGACGATTCACGTTGTTGATGCGTCGCGAGCTGTAGGCGTTGCCTCTACCTTGCTGAACGAGCAGACAGCCGGCGCTTTTGCGGTTGAGGTGCAGCAGGAGTACGAGTCAATCCGTGAGGGGCATGCCGGGCGTCGCGCGCAGCGGCCGCTGGCGTCGCTGCAACAGGCGCGTGACAATCGCTTTCAGACCGATTGGAGCCAGGTCACCCCGGCCGTCCCGCAATCACTGGGGCTGCACATCTTCGACAATTATGAGCTGTGCGAGATTCGCAACTACATCGACTGGACGCCCTTCTTCCATAGCTGGGAGCTGAAGGGCCGCTACCCGCAGATTCTGGAAGATGACACGGTGGGTGAAGCGGCGCGGGCCTTGTTCCGCGATGCGCAAGAGCTGCTGGATTGGATTGTGGAAGAACGGTTGCTGACGGCGCGGGCCGTGGTTGGTCTTTATCCGGCCTACAGCGTGGGTGACGACGTGGTGGTGCAGCATTGTAACGGCAACGGGCAACATGGGGAGGTGACGGTACACTTCCTGCGCCAACAAATGGAGAGGCCGCCGGGCCGGCCCAACTACAGTCTGGCCGATTTCATCGCGCCGCGCGAGAGTGGGGTGCAGGATTATATGGGCTTCTTCGCCGTGACTTCCGGGATTGGGCTGGAGCAGATCGTGAGGCGCTTCAAGGAGCAGCACGACGATTACAACGCTATCCTGACCAAGGCGCTGGCGGACCGGCTGGCGGAGGCTTTTGCCGAGCTGATGCACGCCAGGGTGCGCCGCGAGCTGTGGGGCTATGCGCCAGATGAGGAGCTGGATAACGAGGCGTTGATTGACGAGGCTTACCGCGGCATCCGTCCCGCGCCAGGTTACCCGGCCTGCCCCGACCATACCGAGAAGCAGACGCTGTTCTGTGTGATAGAGGCGACGCAGAATGCCGGCATCCAGCTGACGGATAGCTGCGCCATGCAACCGGCGTCGTCGGTCAGTGGCTACTACCTGGCCCATCCCGAGGCGCGTTACTTTGGCGTGGGTCGTGTGGGCCGTGACCAGGTGGAGGATTATGCGCGGCGTAAGGGGATGGATGTGAAGACGGTGGAGCGTTGGTTGGCGCCGGTGTTGGGGTATGAGGTGTAAGGGACGTGACACGGAGGGGCGCGGAGAGATTGGAGAATGGAGACTGGAGATTGGAGATTGGGTTAGAGGTACGGTATAGTGCGCTATTGAAAGAGAGGCGCTAGAATAGGTTTGGTGGCAGACGACGATTGAAGGAGTCTGGTATGACGACGGTTGCGGCTGAATGGATTACCGGCGAGGAATTATATGAAATGGCGGATGTGGGGCGCTGTGAGCTGGTTGAAGGAAGAATCGTCGAGATGAGCCCGACTAAGCCTGAACATGGTCGATATGAGTACCTCCTGGCGCGGCGTATTGGGGATTTTGTGGAGGAAAGGGATTTGGGCCAGGTGATGGTGGGGGAAGTCGGTATCTATACCCGGCGCAATCCTGATACCGTTCGTGCAGCAGATGTGCTATTTATTTCGCATGAGCGCTATGCTCGAGCAACGAAAGGAAGTTTCCTGGATGTCGCGCCTGAGCTGATTGTCGAGGTGCTTTCTCCTAACGACCGGTGGAGCGATGTACGCGCCAAATTGCGTGAGTATTTTGCCATTGGTGTCAATGTCGTGCTGGTTGTTGAAACAGAGGCACAGATTGTCGCGGTTTACCGCTCATCAACTGATCTTGATGAGCTAACGAGCGAGGATGTGCTTCGAATTGAGGATGTGTTGCCCGGTTTCGAGTTCCCGCTGCAGGAATTGTTCCAGGATTGAATAACAGCCCCGTCAGATCCCACTAGCTTCTAACATACTTTAATACCGGATTACGCTCCTGTTCGATTTCTTGCAGGTTGGCTACCAGAAGCTCGCCGCGTTGGTAGAGGTATTCGACGTGAGCGCCGGTCTCTTCTAGGGCCAGGAGGACGTGGTAGCTGTGCACTTTGCCGAAGAGGGTGCGGCTGATGTCGACGATGGAAGCAGGTTGGGAGCAGATTTCCAGGATTCGCTGCAGCCGTTGCTCGTGGAATTGCCGGATTTCACAGATGCGTTGGCGGAGGTTGGTGATTGGCTCTTCGTGCCCGCCCAGCGCCAGGCGCACGTCGTCAAGGGCGGCGATTTTGTCCAGTGAGTGCAGGTAGTGGCCCAGACCCATGTTGAGTGTGATCGATTCTGGCGCCTGGTGGGGCGTGGTGCTGGCCAGAATGTGGTCGGCGGTGAGCAGTACGTCGTCTACGCCCAGGCAGACCTGACCCGGACAATGGCCAGGAACGTGGTAAACGGCCATCTCCGCGACCGGTTCGGCTTCATCCAACAGGAATTGTACCGGCGTAGAGTGGTAGACGTCCTTGGCGAAGAGGTACATGCCCATGAGCTGTTGGCGGTGCATCTGGTCCACGCCTGCGCGTTCGAGGAAGGTGTCCAGGCGTTGTGAAGCGACTATCACCCGTTCTTCGTAATTAGACAACACACGACGATCCAGGATGTGCACGCCGAGCGGGGCAGCGGTGTGCTGGCGCACAAAAGGAAGTCCGCCAAAATGGTCGATGTGGGCGTGGGTGACGATAATGCGCTTTATATCGCTCAGGTTGAAGGAGACGTCATATTGCTCGCGTAACGCCTCAAAACCGGCTAGAATGCCCTGGTTAGACGCTTCCAGGCCCGAGCCGCAGTCGATCAGCGTGAGTTCGGACCCATCGTCGATGACGTAGATATTGGCCACCAGCGTGGGAAATGCTTCAACTTGAAAGCCGTAGATGCAGCGTCCCCCTGCCGTCTTTTCTCTGATCAGTTCGCTCATAAGGTGGGATAGTAACACAACAGCAGCCGGAGGTGAAAATGCCGAAACAGTATCTTAATCCCGACACACTCTTTCCCAGCCTGAAGTATGGCTTCTCCCAAGTGGTGACCAGCGCACCGGGGAAACTGGTGTTCATGTCGGGACAGGTGGCGTGGGATGCAAAGCAGCAGATCGTGGGGCCTGGCGACCTCAAGGCCCAGACGTGGCAGGCGTTGAGCAATGTGGAACGGGCCGTGCAGGCGGCCGGCGGCTCGCTGGAGGACGTGGTCTCCATGCGTATTTACATCGTCAAAGAGCAGTTGACGGGCAGCGCAGCGATTCGCGAAGGGCTGCAAGCGTTCTTCCCCAAAGAGCGCCCACCGGCGACGACCTGGATTGGGGTGGAATCGCTGGCTAATGAGGCTTTCCTGGTGGAGATTGAAGCGATTGCCGTAATCGAGTCTTAGTGACGTGTGGTAAGAGGGTTGAAATGCCGTTGGAGGAGTCTGAGGCGTTATCGCAAGCTGCGATGCAGATCTGGCCCCTAACCACGGAGCGCTGGGCTGATTTTGAACAGCTCTTTGGGCCGAAGGGCGCCTATGCCGGTTGTTGGTGCATGTGGTGGCGGGTGACCCGCGTCGAATTCGAGATGCAGCAGGGCGAGGAGAACCGGCGCGCCATGCGCTCTATTGTGGAAAGCGGTGAAGTACCGGGCGTGCTGGCCTATGTTGGCGGCCACGTGGCAGGCTGGTGTTCCATCGCCCCACGCTCCCACTTTGCCTCGCTCAACCGCTCGCGTGTGCTGAAGCCGCTAGACGACGTGCCAGTCTGGTCGCTGGTCTGTCTCTTTGTAGGGCGCGAATACCGGGGGAGTAATCTGGCTCTTGGATTGATTCGTGGCGCTGTGACCTACGCGGCAGAGCAAGAGGCGCGTGTGGTCGAGGCTTATCCAACGGTGCCTCGTACAGGTAAACTACCGCCGGTGTCCAGCTTCATGGGTGTGCCCTCAATGTTTCAGCGCGCCGGCTTTGTCGAGGTGGCGCGGCCCTCAGAGAGCCGCATGATCATGCGCTATGAGATCCTGCCTTAGGCCTATTCCTCAAGCCTACTCGTACTTCAGAGCCGTCACCGGGGCCAGCGTGGCCGCGCTGAGGGCCGGGTAGAGGCCGGAGAGGAAGCCGATGATGGTGGCAAAGATGAGGGCAAAGATGGGCAGCCACAAGGGCGTGTAGACGGCGACCGTGGGCGGCGGCGCTCCTGTTTGCACAGATTGCCCTGCCAGGTAGGCCAGGGCCAGCACGTTGAGCACCTGACCCAGCAGCCAGCCGATGGTCACACCACCCAGCCCGCCCAGAAAGCCGATGCCGGCTGCTTCGCCCAGAAAAACACTGAGCACGTGGCGGTTGGTGGCGCCCACTGCTTTCATCAGGCCAATCTCCCGTGTGCGCTCCAGAATGGCCATGGCCATCGTGTTGGCAATGCCGATGGCGGCTACCAGCAGGGCAATGGCCCCGACGCCGCCGAAAATGACCTGTAGCACCGAGAAGAAGCTGTTGACCCCTTCTACCGCCTCTTGTGGCGTGTAGGCATTGTAACCCATCTCTTTGATTTGCTCCGCCAGACCCACTACATCGCCGACGTCAGCCGCCTTGACCAGAATGGAGAGGTAACCTTCCTGGTCGCGGTCGATGCGTTTGCCCATGATCCAGGTGTTATAGGCTTCCATCTCATCCATGGAGATGTAAATCGACCAATCCGGCTCGTTATGCACCTCTTCGAGGACACCGACCACTCGCATCCGTACTTTCTTGCGGATTTCGACGCCGTCTTCGGCATATTTGACCAGGGTCACCATCACCTGCTTGTCGAGCAGGTCGGGGGGCGGTGGTGGTTCCTGGCCCGGGCGTGGGCGGGGATTATAGAAGTTCTGTGGAATCGTGGCGCCGACGACCATTGTTCCCCGCTCCAGTTGTGTTGACCCCTGAGCAGGGCGGTAACCTAGCTCCGTCAGGGCATCCGGGGCCACGCCGAGCATGTTGCCGCCGCCTTCTAGCTGTCCCACGGAGAGGATGGCCCAACTGCGTAGCCCATCTATAGGGATGACTGTACGGGCGCCGGGTAGAGCGCTGAGATCTGCCACCGTCTGATCCGTAAGCAGCGACTGTGTTGGTTCTCCGCCACCGCCCGGGCCCGGCATATCGAAACCGGGCCAGACCTGGATGGTGGTCAGATCGCCGATGTTCCCCAGCCGCTGGCGCGCGTCCATTTGCAGGCCCACACCCAGAGAGACCAGGATGACCACGGCGGCGGTGCCGATGACAACGCCAATGGCAGTCAGGGCTACACGCCCCTTGCGCCGGGCCAGGTTGTCCAGAATGAGGCTAACCAGATCGCTGATACTCATCTTTCTATCCTGTGTCCTATCTCAGGCCGATGTTGCTTGGCGGAATGGCTAACCAATACCGGCTGGTCCTCCCGGTCCCCCCGGAATGACGGGACCAGGCTCATCCAGTGGCGGCTCGCCCCCGGGCTGCGGAAAGCCAGGGTCAATCACATCAGGTTGCGCCGGTCCGCTACTCAGGCCAATCAATCCCAGCACAAAGCGCCATACCTTCTGTTGCCAGCTCTCAGCGCCGCCAGGCTCAGGTTCCATTGGCGGCATGCCGGGACCGTCCGGTCCGCCCATGCCCGGATCAATGGGCGGTTCTTCAATCATTGCTTCCATTACTTCCATCGTCAGCGTGCGCGAGATCACCTGTTGCTGGTTGAAGTCGTCGGTATAACTTACCTGCGCAATCAGCTCCAGCGTGCCCGGCTGTTCTGGAATCACCGAGGCATCGAGCGGGAAGAAACCACCCGGCTCCAGAGCGCCGACGAAGATATTGTTGTTTGTAAACTCAGCCCCTTCGCCGGTCACACTCAGGTTGCCGAAGATTGTCGACTCCTTGCCGATGTTGATGATTTGCAGCGGAATAGGCCCGGGTTGTCCGGCGAACAGGAGGGGCGGCTCCATGTAGAAGTTAATCTCGACTTGCGGGCGGGAGTAGACCAGCAAGGTGACGACCTGTTCATCGACGAAGCTGGTGCCCGTGGCGTCGTTATAGACGAAGGAGACGATGACGGGATAGGCTCCCGGTTCGGTGCTGGCGTTTACAATGAGCTGCACTTCGGCCTCCAGCGTATCGCCTTCTCTCAGGCCGCCCAGATAGCGCACGTTGGAGCTGCCGACCGGGGCGAAGTTGCCGAACTCACCACCTCCGCCGGAGACACCACCAGGGACGGATGGACCTGTACCAGGGGTGCCGTCTGGTGGCGGCACACCGTCGCTGTCTGTGCCACCGCCTACAATCAGCGTGATGCGTTCGGCGTCGGCGTTGCCCTGGTTGCGCACTTCCAGTTGCAGCGTGAAGCGCACGCCCGGTTCCAGTTGCTCCTTATCCGTTTCATAGGCGGCGACCAATAGCTGCGGGCGCAAGCGCGGCGCGATGGTCGGCGTGGGCGTTGGCGTCGAGGTGGCAGCGGGGCCGCCGCCACTGCTGGGGCGCACCACGGGGAAGGTCAGGGAGAAGGTCTCGTTGTAGCTGGTGCCGGCCACGTCGGTGTAGGCTACGTGCACTTCCAGCACAGCCGTGGCCCGGCCGCTCAGGTCGCCGGTGGCGAAGAGCGGTTGCCAGAAGCGGGAACTCTGGCCCTGGCTCAGCGTGCCCACAGAGCGCACGCCGCCGGTGGCGCGGGGTATGAAATCACCGGAAACGAAGGTGGCAATGATGTTGCTGGCAACCGATTGGCCGGCGTTGGCCAGCGTAATTTCGAAGTCCAGATTTTGTCCCGGCGTAATCTCCGCCGAGCTTGCGCCATAGGACTGCACGATGATGACCGGGCGCGAAAAGGCTGTGGGCTGCGGCGTGGCGCTTGGTTCTGGCGTATTGGTAGGGCCGGCCACAGCAGTGATTGTGAGAGCGCCGGGCAGCACAGCCGAGGCGGCATCAGGATTGACCACGCGTATGTCATAGGTGCCAGGCGGTACGTTGGCTGGCAGCAGAGCGCGCAACATGCTGGCGCTGACGAATGTTGTGTCCAGCGCGCCGTAGCCGTCGAGAATGACCGCCGCACCGTCGGCGAAACCGGCGCCGGTGACAACGAGCTGCGTATCGGCGCCGTTGGAGACATTATTGGGTTGTACGGCTGTGGGGCCGAAATCAACGCTGGTAGGCGCGGGCCGGCTGGCGGTCGCTGTGGCCGTCCCCTGCTGTTCAGGAGCCAGGTTTGCTGCCGCCGGTTCCTGCCCGGCTACGGGGAGCACCAGAAAAGCGAGGAGTAGGAATGGCAGGAGCCATAACGATATGCGGTGAAGAGATAAGGACTGTTTCATCCTGATTCTGATTCCTCCAACGGCGCAGCCAGCGCCGCCTGATATTCGCTTTCCGCTACCATGCGACCATCGAGCATGTGTGCGGTGTGTGTGGCGTAGGCAGACATTCGCGGGTCATGGGTCACGACGAGAATGGTGCGGCCTCCGCTGTGTAGTTCGGCCAACAACTGCATAATGCTGTGGCCGCTGTTACTATCGAGATTCCCCGTCGGTTCATCGGCGAGAATGAGCTGTGGGTCGTTGACCAGGGCGCGGGCGACGGCCACCCGTTGTTGCTGCCCGCCGGAAAGCTCCGTGGGTTTGTGATGTATGCGTTCACTCAGTCCGACTCGTTCCAGCAACTCTTGCGCCCGGCGGATGCGCTCGCGGCGCGACACCCGTGCGAAGCGCATGGGAAAAGCCACGTTCTCTAGCGCGCTGAGGCTGGGGATGAGGTTGAACGATTGGAAGATGAAGCCCACCATGCGGCGCCGGTAGACGGCAAGCGCGTTCTCATCGAGCGTGGTCAGCGATTGTCCGGCTACCTCGATGGTGCCCGACGTGGGGCGGTCCAGCCCGCCGAGCAGATAGAGCAGTGTGCTTTTGCCGGAGCCTGAGGGACCCATGATGGCCCAGAAGGTGTTGCGCTCCACATCCAGGTCAACGTCACAGACGGCGTTGATGGTTGCGTTACCCATCCTGAACGTGCGGTACAGGTTCCGGCTGCGGATGAAGCTGCTACTTTCGTTGGGCTGGCCGTCGGCCACGGCCTTATTCAATGTCTCAATCACCATGAGCTTACTTTCGCAAATCTGTGGCTTCTTCCTTCATAGAAGCTTCTTAGAAGAAGGGCCGCACGATGGTCAGATCACCGAATTGGGCTGCGATGAGCGCCGGGACGGTCCGCCCCAGCATAACAAGGATGACGGTGAAGAGAACGGCGATCCAGATTTTGCCGCGAGAAAGATTGTTGCCCACGCCCACGCCGACGATGAGCAGCACGATGTGCCACAGCAGGTAAAGATCGACCTGGGAGAGCAGGGCCGTAGAAAAAATGGCAGCCGTACCGGCCTCGCCGCTGACAAAGCCGGATAGACCGGGGTGGGCTACGACTTCTCCCGAGGCTAACATGGCTGCAATACGAACACCTGCACGTAATATAAAGGGCAGGCTGGCCCAGGCTACAACGTTGAGCGTTTGCTGGCTTGATGTGCGCCCACCCATCAGGGTCAGTAACAGGTGGAGGAGCCAACCCACGACAACCCAGGAGACGATCACACCCAGGAGGGCGACAATGGCCGGCAGCAGGTAGACAAAGACAGGACCGCTCGTGGCGGTCATCGCCTGCTGGAACTGCGCCTGCATTTCCGGCGTATAAAATTCCCAGCCCGGCGGCAGCTCCATTTGCCCGCTGGCCAGTGCTGCTTCTCTGATGGTGCCGCGGACCAGAGCCGAGGCGATAGCAAACAGCGCCAACAAGAGCAGCGGCGTGCTCACCAGCCCGCGTTCCATGCTGGCGATGCGTTGGAAGGTCCGGCGGGGCTGAAATAGGGCGGGGAGTACCCAGTTGAAGTGCCAGCGGCCGGGTGGGCCAGCTTCAGGAACAAAAGTGTTTTCTACACTTGCAGTCATTGCTACGATACCTCTCTCCCGGCGGTGCCGGTCCCTAAACGGATAGTGTGAACTTCTGGTGATGGTCAGCGCTTCAGACTGAAGCTGGGAAAATGGCAGGCCAATCACCCGGCAGTGGTGTATGCCTCAGCGCAATATTAGAGGCAAGCCACCGGCCGGGCATCGGCCAAAGGGGTAGAACTTTCTCCGACTTTTGACGGATAGACGTATGCATAGGCACAGGTCGCTCTCAGGTGACAGCAGGAGCTTCGTGAGCATACTTTTCGTAGAGCCTCTCGGCCACGACGGCGCGCATTTGTTGCACGGCATCGTACAGCGCGCTGTAGGAAGTATAGAGCGGGGCCACGCTCAGGCGCAGGTTGTCGGGACGGCGGAAGTCAAGCAAGACGTCCCGCTCCTGCAATGCCAGAGAAATGCGCAACCCTTCCTCGTGCGCCAGCGCCAGGTGCGAGCCGCGCCGGTCCGGTTGCAGCGGCGAGCGCAGCTTGAAGCCAAGCGGCTGCAGATATTCCTGGCACAACTGCTGTAGATAGGCTGTCTGACGCCGCGATTTTTCTATGACTTGTTGCATTCCCGCTTCGAGGAGCAGATCTATGCCTGGTTCGATGGCGCTCAGAGAAAGAATGGACGGGGTGCCCGTCAGGAAGCGGCGCAGACCGCCGGCAGCTTCATATTCGAGCCCGAACTCAAACGGCTCCTGCTGCCCCATCCAGCCCGGTATGGGGTTCAGGACTGACTCCTGCAAGTCGCGCCGCACGTAGAGAAAAGCGGGAGCGCCAGGCCCACCGTTGAGGTATTTATAGGTGCAGCCGGCGGCGAATTCCGCCTGGGCCGCGTTTAGATCGACGCCAACCGCACCGGCGCTATGGCTGAGGTCCCAGACCACGTGGGTTCCTGCCCGGCGCGCTATCTGATTCACGGCCGCCATATCGTAGACGTACGCGCTTTTGAAAACGGTGTGGCTGAGAGCAACCAGGGCTGTCTCTTCGTCAATCGCTTCTTCCAGCGCCGCCAGTGGCCCATGAATGCCATCAGGGGAGGGGACGACGTGCAACTGGTGGTTGCCGCCGCTGGCGCGTACCGCTCCCTGCAGGATGTAGAGGTCCGACGGAAAGTTAAGGTCGTCCGTGACCACTTTGCTGCGGCCCGGGGTGAGCTGCAATGCTGCCAGCACTGCCTTATAGAAATTGACCGACGTGGAGTCGGCGACGATTACCTCGCCTGGGCGCGCCCCGAGCAGGCTGCCTATCTTATCGCCTACACGGTGGGGTAGCTCCATCCACCCCTCCATCCAGCCCCGAATCAGGCGCTGGCCCCACTCACCGTTGACAACGTCATTCAGCCGGTGGGCCGTGGCTTGCGGCAGGCGGCCGAGGGAGTTGCCCAGCAGGTAAATCAGATCTGGCTCTGCATGGATGAACTGCCGCCGGTATGGGGCAAGGGTATCCTGCTCATCCAGGCGCTGTGCTTCTTCGCGGCTCAAGTCGTATTTCATGGTTTCAGCGTGCGTAAGGCGGCGCGCACGGGTGTGCCATCACCACCGGCGATTTTCAGCGGCAGAGCGACCAGTTCGTATAGACCATCTGGGGCATCACTGAGATCCAGCCCCTCCAGGATAGCAATGCCTGCCATGTAAAGAGCATTGTGGCCCGGGAGCGTTTTGCTGTCAACGTGATCCATCGAGGGCGAGTCGCTGCCGTAGAGGATGACGCCCTGCCGGGCCAGCTCCTGTGCCAGAGCCGGGGAGGGGTAGACGTACTGGTCAGGAAAACGGCGCGGGTCGAGATTGCTGGCGGCAGAGCGGACCAGGAGCCGCGGTGCGCGGGAGAGATTATACCCGGCGAAATCGGCAGGCTCCAGCGCACCGTTCTCTCGTTGTACGGTAACGACCTGAGCTTTACCCCAGTAGTACGTCAGATCGACGTCCTCGATGGTCGCGCCGCCATCCTGAAAATGGTATGGTGCGTCCACATGGGTGCCTGTGTGGGCGCTGAGAATCAGCGTCGTCAGGTTGACGCTATCCCCCTGGCTCAGGGCCGCGTTCCGTTGTAACTGAAACGGCGTGTCGCCAGGCCAGACGGCAATTTCTTCATTGAGGGTGCGGCTGATGTCAATAATGGGCATGAACAGATTCCTCTGGCTTGCTATTTGTGCAGAGCGCCGTCATATTCACCTGCTTCTTCCCTCTCCATAGATCCGATCCTGCAGCTCGTTCATGCTTATTCGCGTATATGAGCGCCGACTCGCTTTTCAACCTGCGTCAGAATGCGCTGCCGCTGTCGCCGTACCTCGCGGTCGGTCAGCGTTTTGCTGGGCGACTGGAAGGTCAGGTGGTAGGCGAGGCTTTTCTTGCCGCTGGGGAGCTGGGAGCCTTCGTAGACGTCGAACAGTTGCACATCCTTCAGCAAGAAACCACCTGCTTCGGCAATCACGCGTGTGACATCTCCGGCCGGAACCTGAGCGTCGACCACCAGAGCCAGGTCTTCATGCACGGCCGGGTAGGCGGGCACTGGCTGCACCTGGACAGTTTCGGTAGCGACTTCCTGTAGCAGCTCAACGTCAAGGTCGGCTGCCAGAATGGGATAGCCGGTGCGAATATCCAGCGCTTCGACCACCAGCGGATGCAGCTCGCCAAGGATACCGAGCTGCTTGTCTTTCAGGAGCAAACGGGCCGTGCGCCCGGGGCGGAAGGTGGGATGTCGTGTGGCTTCGATTTCCCACTCTTCAATGTGCAGCGCGTCGAACAGACCCTCTACGATCCCTTTGAGATCATAGAAATCATAGGCGGTTGGCGCGCCATCTTCCCAATGCGCCTGGTGGCGCGGGCCAAGTAGCACAATGACCAGGCGGCGCAGCTCATCAGGCAGCACGCCGTCTTCGGAGGCCAGGTAAATCTGGCCCACCTCGAAGAGGGCGATGCGCTCTCTGAAGCGGCTGTTGTCAGTGGCCACTTCCAGCACGGAAGCCAGCAGGCTGTGGCGCATGGCGACGCGGTCGATGGTGATGGGATTGGAGAGGGTGACATAGGGCCGGTCGTCGGCGGGAACGCCGTCGCCTGGTAATAACTGCGCCTCGCGCTCTGGCGTGGTAAGACGGTAGGTAATGACCTCCTGCAGACCAAGCTGGACCAGCGTATCTTTGATTCGCTCTTCCAACTCCAGCGTCGGGTTGTTGTGCTGTGGCGGTAGTTCATCGACGATAAGCGTTTCCGGAATGAGGTCATAGCCATAGACCCGCAGAATTTCCTCCACCAGATCGTGCGTTCCTTCAATATCGATGCGATGCTCTGGGCTGGTAACCAGCAGGTGGTTGCCCTCGTCACTGACGTCGAACTCCAGTGCTTCGAGCATCGATTTGATCTCAGCCTGGGAGAGCGTGATGCCGCCGATGCGGGCCACTTCTGCCGCCGTTAAGTTAACGGGCCGGGGCGCGGGTGGGTTGGGATAGTAATCGACAATTCCCTGGCGCACGGTGCCGCCTGCTAACTGTCGCATCAGCTCCGCGGCGCGCTTTGCCCCGAGCAGTGCCTGTGCGGGATGCACGCCACGGCTGAAGCGGAAGCCGGCTTCGGAGTTTATCTTTAAGGCGTGCATACTGCGCCGGATGTTGATGAAGTTCCAGGCCGCCGCTTCTAATAGGACGTTGGTTGTGCCATCGCTGATTTCACTCTCTTCACCACCCATGATACCACCCAGGCTCAGCGCGCCCTGGGGATCGGTCACCAGAATGGTGAATGGCGGCAGCTCTCTCTGCATGCCATCCAGCGTCGTCAGCCTTTCGCCCTCGCCAGGGAGCCGCGTATGGATATGAATGGGGCCGTCCGGATCGTATTGATCGGCGCGGCGGCGCAGGTAATCATAGTCGAAGGTGTGGTTGGGCTGGCCCATCTCCAGCATCACGTAGTTGCTGATGTCCACCACAACGTTAATGGGCCGTTGTCCTGCCAGACGCAGACGGCGCTGCATCCAGTAGGGGCTTGGCTTCTGTTCCACACCCTCGATGACCATCGCCACGAAGCGCGGGTTCAGGTCGGGGTGAGCGGTGGTGATTTTCAGAGCGCCATCCAGCGGCGGCCCATCTTGCTGCACTTCGTAACTTGGATATTTGACTTCTTTGCCGGTGAGAGCAGCCACTTCGCGGGCCACGCCGATGATGGAGGCGGCGCGGGCGATGTTGGGGATGATGGCGATATCGAAGACGACGTCACCCAGCAGATCCTGAACCGGTGTGCCGGGGACATACTCGCCCTCCAGGATCATGATCCCTTCGTGCTCGTCGCTCAACCCCAGCTCTTTCTCCGAGCAGAGCATGCAGCGGTTATAGATGCCGCGTAGCTTGCGCCCTTTCAGGATCATCTTAACCTGCCCTTCCTGGTGCCCGTCGTACAGCTCGGCGCCTTCCAGAGCGAAGGGAGAGTAGAGGCCTCGGTCGCCGATGTCACCCTGGCCCAGGTATGGGAACAGGTTAGGCGCTCCGGTGACGACAACTTCGTTTTCGTCGCCACCGTAATCGACCGTAGCCAGGACCAGACGGTCGGCGTTGGGATGCGCTTCGACCTTAAGGATGTGGCCCAGGATCAGCTTTTCGCGATCCCAGACCAATCGCTCATTGTCCGTGCCGCCCGGTACGCCGATATATTCAATATTTTCCACTTCCAGGCCGGCAATGGTCAGTAGCTCAGCCAGCTCTGGCAGAGGCATGTCGATATCGACATACTCTTTCAGCCATGATATCGGTACAAGCATAGTATTCTCCTCTTTCGCAGGTCAGAGATCCGGTTTTTCTCACTAACATAATCGGCTCTCTTTATCGAAGTTTGCTGCTATCAATCAATTCAGGGCGTCCACAGCAGGCGGGGTTCATCCCAACCTGCCCAGTCGCCGGTCCCGTCTCCGGCCGGGCCTGTTTCGGTGGCCAGCGTCAGCGTAATTTGCCGGCCTGCGTAATCCTCCAGCGAGAGCGATACGTTGTGCCAGTCGCGATGCTCGGGGCTGGCGTCGATGTGCCGGCGCATTAACTCCTCGACAGGGCCTTCCTCTGGCGACACAGTGACGACAAAGGTTACGCCATCGCCGCCCCATTCCCAGCTCTGCGGATCCAGAGCCAGCCGGGTATCGAGTGTAACCGGTTGTGCCGGTAGCTCGACGGTAAACGACACCGCGGCCGGCGGGTGCATGAACAGGACGTCGCCCCAATCTCCGTTATGGGGCATTGTAAATCGGCGTACTGAGACCGGCTCCGGCGCTGCTGAGTCCTGTACTATAGCAGAGCCGTCCTCAAAGCGGGTGAGCAGGTTAACAGCGGTCAGCACCTCTAGCGCCTGGGCGTGATGCGGGTTGAGGCGCAGCACTGTTCTGGCCAGCCGGCCAGCTTCCTGCTCATCACCGGCAGTAATGGCCTGTGCCAGCATCTGCTCCTCCAGCACAAACCGTGTTTGCGCCTGTAGCTGTGCAAACGGTGCGCCGGGCGCCGGGCACTGCTCTGCGGCAGCGGCCAGGTTCACCTGCGCCCCCGTTGTGTCGCCTGCTGCCAGCCTCACGGCGGCCAGATCCCGTTGCAACAGGCAGCGCGGGGCAGGGGCTGCAGCGAGCGGCGTTATTTCTTCATAGAGCCGCGTTATCTGTTGCAGCGTGGTCCCACCGCCATTGCTGTGCAGGACGTGCAGCCACTGGCGAAACGGCTCGGCGTTCACAGTGGATGCGTTGAATCCTGTGGGGTTCTGCCAGTTATATAAGACGGCCCAGACGTTAGCCTCGGCCGGTAGCAATTGCAGATCGTCCATCGTCACCTGATAACCGGGCAATGTATGGTAGTCGTATCCGCCTTTCTCCAGGTAGTAGGGAAGGGCGGCTGAGACGGTGTTAAAGCCCGATTCATAGTTGGTGCCCAGCAACAGCAAGACGTCATCCTCTGCTGCATTTTCCTCTAAATATGACAGAATGCCGCGCCAGTCGGTTTGCATCATCCCATATTCGAAACGTGTTGCAGGCCAGCTTATACTAATGAGGCCAAGCCCGGCTAAGGCCAGGACGGCTCCGCTGGCCCTGGTAGAGCCTCTGACGGAGGGCGCCAGTTGCCATGACAAATTTACGGCAGCGTCAATGGCGGCCCCTGCAGGCAGCAGGTAAAAGGGCAGAGCGAACAGGATGTAGCGCACCTGCGAGCCGCGAGCGATATTCGAGATGTCAATGAGCAATACCGGCAGGAGCACTGCTCCAACCGCGAGCGCCAGCGCCGGCCAGCGCCGCCAGTAGAGCCACAGTCCCAGACTGGCGAGAGTCAGGGCCAGCAACAGATAGGGCCGGTAGCCATGATACATGCCGAAGGCGTAGAATGCTTCGCGCAGCCACATGGTCAGGGGCTGGGCGCTGCCGGTGCCGGTGTCTATCGTTGCATCGAAGTTGCGATTGACTGTTCCCAGGAAGCGCGTCAGCCAGGGCAAGAAAGCGGCGGCAACCAGAAATGTACTTGTCGCGCCGTAAAGCCAGAGCCGGCGGTGCGGCCTTCTTCCGTCCAGGATGAGCAGCAAAAGCGTGATGATGCCCTGCACGGCGAGGACGATTAGCGCCGCGTAATGTGTGTAAAGGTTCAGTATGGTGACCATAGCGAAGGCCAGCCACCAGCGCCATTGCGGTTGGCGCAGCGCCCGCAGCAGCAGCACGAAGCTGGCCAGGCTAAGGGTCATCAGTAGCGCGTAATGGCGCGCCTCCTGCGCATAAATCAGGTGCAACGGCGAGAAGGCCAGCAGCAGAGCGCTCCACAGGCCGGCTTCACGTTGCTGCATCTCCTGGCCCAGCACAATGAGCAAGGGAATGGCGGGCACAGAAGCCAGCATTGAGGGCAACCGGGCTGCAAACTCGCTTTCGCCGAAGGCAGCGATGCTGAGCGCAGTCAGGGCGTAATGCAGCGGCGGGTGGTGAGGCTGGTTCAGAATGACCGCCGGCCCACCACGTGCGGCCTGGATGGTCAATATTTCGTCCACCCAAAAGCTGTCGCTGCCCAGATGATGTAGCCGCAAGGCAAACGCCAGCAGCGTGAGGCCCATTGCGACGGCCATCATCCAGCCCGTTGTCAGATACGGCCTGCGGATAATCCCTCGCGCATCCTCTTTTGCCACGTGCATGGCCTTCTCCCAGCGTCTCCAGCAGGCGCCAGCGCCTCTCTAGAACTGTTCCAGGAAGCGCAGGTCGTTGGACCAGAAGTAGCGAATGTCGTCGATGCCATACTTAAGCATGGCGATCCGCTCAGGACCCATGCCGAACGCGAAGCCGGAGTAAACCTCGGGGTCGTAGCCGCCGTTGCGCAGCACGGTGGGATGCACCATGCCGCTGCCCAAAATTTCGAGCCAGCCGGTGTATTTGCAGACCTGGCACCCCGCGCCTTCACAGAGCACACACTCCACGTCCATTTCGGCGCTAGGCTCAGTGAACGGGAAGTAGTTGGCGCGGAAGCGGGTGGCGCGGTCTTCACCAAACATGCGCCGGGCGAAGGCGTTCAGCGTGCCCTTGAGGTCAGCCATGGTAATGTTCTTGCCCACAGCCAGCCCTTCGACCTGGTGGAACTGAATTTCGCTGCGCGCTGTAATCTGTTCGTAGCGATAGCACATGCCGGGCAGAATGACCCGGATCGGCTCCGGGCAATATTGGCGCATGGCGTGGATCTGCCCTGGGCTGGTGTGCGTGCGCAAAATGACGCCCGGCGTCATGGTGTGGAAGGTGTCCCACATGTCGCGCGCGGGGTGGTGTTGGGGGATGTTGAGCAGCTCGAAGTTGTACTCGTCTGTTTCCACCTCGCGGCTGCGATAGACCTGGAAGCCCATATCGCCCCAGATGCGGTAGATATCGCGCAGGGTCTGGCTGGCAGGGTGCAGGCGTCCGCGCCAGGCGCGACGGCCCGGCAGCGTGACGTCGAGAGCCTCAGCGGCCATCTGCGCTTCCAGCTCCTGGGCGCGCAAGGCGGTTGCGCGCTCCTGGTATGCATCTTCCAGGGCCTGCTTCACCTCATTAATGCGGCGACCGAAGTGCGGGCGCTCTTCCGGTACAAGCTGGCCAATGTGGCGCGTCTGGAGTTGGACGCTCCCTTTGCGGCCCAGCGTTTCGCGGTGCCAGGTCTCTAACTCGTCCGTGGAGCCTGCTTCTTCTAACGTTCTTAATGATTGCTCGTAGATTTCGTCTAGTTGTTCGCGCATCTTGCTTAAATCCACTCTCTCTTTATCCGTTGCAACAGGGAAGGATACCATACCGCCTCTGGAAACAAAAAAGACGCGGCCGGTATGCCGCGTCTCTGGTATCCGCTCTGGTTGCCGTGCTTCTAATTACAGGGCAAACGGACCTCCCACGCACGCGGCGCCGGTGGAGCCCATAAAAAAGAAGTGAACGGCAAATCGTTTCGGGTTCATAGTAGCTGCATCATAGCACCGCCCTCTGGTGCTGTCAAGATATCACCAGACCGTGTTGCGCCGCCTTCGCTCAGGTGCTCTCTTTCCAATGCATACGCTTCCAATGCATACGTCGCCAGGCCACCTGGATGGCAGCATAACCCAGATGCATCTTTTCGCGGCGCAGGTCGTGTATTGCTGTCCACTGTACATCCTGCCGGTTGCCAATTTCCTGGATGGCGGCCAACACCCCCGACGGCCGGTTCAAGAGATAGTAGAGCCGGGTCAGGTGCTGGGGCTGGCCGTTGATGGTGGAAGCGCGTACTTCTTCCATGAATACCAGCGGACCGGCCTGGGGGCTGAACATCAGCAACGCCTGGAAGGCAGTGGAAATCGCCTGCTGCGGTAGTTGGCCCGGTTGCAGAAGCTGTCCCGGTGGTTGCCACAACCCGGTTTCCGGATTGCGCTGGAGCAAAACCTGGTCGTTCTCCAGCAGGATGCCATAGATAGCGGGCTGCACCGCCGCTGTTGGCGTCGCTCTTTTGTTCCGTTCAACGTCAGTGTGCAAATCAGATTGTCGAAACATAGCTATGGGAGCCTGCGCCCTGCGACTGGACAGTCATGTAGGCATAGACGGCTGCTACGCTCACTCGATGGCCATCGCGCGCTCGAATTGGCGCTGGCCCACGTAAGCCAGCAAAATGCTAAGCCCATAAAGGACGGTGAGCGGAACCATGGTCAGGAGCATCGTAATGGGGTCAATAGAAGGGGTGACGACGGCGGCGATAACGGCGATGGCCACGATGGCCACCCGCCACTGTTCGCGCAACCCTTGCGGCGTAATGATACCGGCGCGCGCGATGAGATAAATGATCAGCGGCATCTCGAAGCTGACCCCGATCCAGAAAAGGAAGGTGGTCGTGAAGCCAATGTACTCGTTCGCCGTCCACTCAACGAGGAAGACGGTGGGCATGAAGCCGGAGAGAAAAGAAATCGCAGCCGGCAACAGCACCAGCCAGGAAAAAGCGATGCCAATCAGGAAGAGTAGGAAAGCGCTGGGCACGAAGATGTAGACAAAGCGCCGCTCCTCCTTCGACTCCAGCGCCGGCTTCACAAAGAGCCATACCTGATAGAGGATAAAGGGCATGGCCAGAACTGCACCCGAAACGAGCGCCACTTTGAAATAAGTCTCGATAGGTTCGGTGGGGCTGATGGCCTGCACATTCTCGCCATAAGGCGCGATCAGGAATTCCAGTAGCGATTGGGCGAAGGCGAAGCTGATGACGGTACAAACCAGTAAAGCGCCAACGGCCCACGTGACGCGTACGCGCAGCTCACTAAAATGTTCAAGGAACGTCTGTCCTTCCACCGGACTAACTGTATCAGTCATTATTCAGGATCGTCTGGTACTTCAATGGGAGAGGGGAGATTTTCCGGGGCTGGAAGCGGGGTTGGTAGCCTGTCACGGTTGTTGTTTGCCAACCCTGTCTGACGCCGTGGCGTCGTTCGGGAGACGGGCTTGAAGGCGTGCTGGCCCTCGGCTATGGCTGCTCTGCCTTCTCTAAGGTACTGTTCCGGAATAGAACGAATTTCCTGTTTCAATTCGTTCATTTCCTGGCGCAGTTGCCGCATATCCTGGATGGCGCCCTTCATTTCTTCAGAATCCAGCTCATCCAATTCACGGTTGAGTTGTTCTTTGAACTGAGCTGTGATGTCCTGTACCTGGCCCACAAAGCGGCCCAGAGTGCGCGCAACGCGGCGGATTTGCTGCGGCCCCATGACCAAACCGGCCAGGATGAGAATAAAGACCAGTTCGGGTAATCCAATACCAAAAAAGCTATCCATTACATTAAGCTGCTGGTTGTTCTTGTTGTTCTTGCTGCCTATCCCCTATCTCTACCTGAAGCTCGTTCTGCAATTCTGCGGCGTGGTCTGCCAGCGTGCCCAACACGCCATTAATGAACCGGGGTGCGCTGTCTGAGCCGTAGGTTTTGGCCAGTTCAACCGCTTCGTTGATTGCTACTTTCACCGGGGTTTCCTGGCCAATGAGGAACTCATAGATGGCCATGCGCAAGATATTACGGTCAATAACGGCCATTTGATCCAATGGCCATTCAGGGGCATAACGGGTGATGAGACGATCCATCTGCTCTTGATAATCAATGACTCCCTGTATCAGGTGGCGCACAAACTCGATGCCAGCCGATTCCATTGGATTATCCTCCAGCCGGTGTTTCAACACCTCGAAGGGCGGATGATCGGCAAGATCGTACTCGTATAGCGTTTCTAAGGTAATGCGTCGAGCTCGGCGTCTCGTTTTCATATTTGAGCCACCCGATGACAGCGACGCCTGATTAGAATTAGACGTCGATGTCACGCAATCGTTCCTGTCAAGCAGTTTGTCCCTGATTGTAAACTACATCTTCCACGTGAACGTTGACGGCATCCACCGGAATCCCCACCATTTTATCAATTGCTTCCACGACTGCCACCTGAACCGCCTGACTTGTTTCACGTAAATTAACATTTGGATTCATGTAGACGTAGATGTCAAAGGTGAGGCGGTTCTCTTTATAGTGTAACACAACACCTTCATTTCTTGGCGATCGCCGGAAAAAGTGCGCCATATCGGAGGGCAGCGGGGCCAGACTTCGCACCCCTTCAACATCCTGAACCACTTTTTGCACGATGGTCAGCAGCACTTCAGGTGCAATCTCTATGCGGCCGATGCTCTCGCTACTTTCAACATTCTCGTTCATGCGCATTTATTCCCTATAAAAAGCTCTACCTGCATCATGGTTGCGCTGTGTGCGATGGCGCGCGTCTGATGCCATTTTACATGGCTAATCCGCCATCGACACGAATCACTTCACCGGTGATGTAGGCGGCGCGGTCTGAGGCCAGGAAAGCAACCAGGTGAGCCACCTCTTCCACGTTGCCCAGCCGGCCCAGCGGAATCAGCTCCAGCGCTTTTTGCATCAGTTCTTCTGGCAAGTCATTGGTCAGCGCTGTGGGGAAGTAACCAGGGGCGATGGCGTTGACCGTGATCTGGCGTGGCCCCATCTCCCTGGCCAGCGATTTGGTGAAGCCAATGATTCCTGCTTTGGAGGCAGCATAGTTGGCCTGACCACCCTGGCCTACCAGACCGATGACCGACGAAATGTTGATAATTCGCCCGCCGCTTTTCTGGCGCACCATAGGTCGCAGCACAGCCTTGCAGCAGTTATAGAGGCTCTTCAGGTTGGTGTTGATTACCACGTCCCAGTCGTCCTCTTTCATCATCATCAACAGCATATCGCGCGTGGTGCCCGCATTATTGACCAGGATATCGATCCGCCCATACGTATCGCGAGCGGCTTTAATCAGATCCTGAGCGGCCGTGAAATCGGCGACGTTGGCGCAGACGGCAGTTGCCTGGCCGCCGGCGTCCGTGATCGCCTGTACCACTTCGTCTGCTGCTTCCTGGTTTCGATTGTAATTAACTATCACGCTGGCGCCACTTGCTGCCAGCTCCTCGGCGATGGCGCGACCAATGCCGCGCGAGGCTCCGGTGACGATAGCAACTTTTTCCTGCAGGTCTGGACGGCTCACGATTCTAACTACTCTCCTCTTCCAATTGGAACGTCTCGCGTGTGACTTTACGATCGATGCGTTTCATCAGGCCGGTCAGGACGTCGCCTGGCCCAACCTCAATAAAGGTGTCCACCCCCTGCTCAATCAAATAGCGCATGGAATCTGTCCAGCGCACATTGCCCGTCAGTTGGGCAATCAATTCCCGGCGCACCTGGTCCGGCGTCGTCAGCGGGCGAGCGCTGGTGTTAGCGATGACGGGCACGACAGGGGCTGTAATGGATGCTTCCTGCACGGCCTGGGCGAAGGCCGCAGCCGCCGGGGCCATCAACGGTGAGTGGGCGGCGATGGTAATTGGCAGTTTGACCACCTTGCGCGCGCCTGCTTCCTTGGCCAGCGTCATGGCCTGCTCCAACGCGCCGGCGTCACCAGAAATGACGACCTGGCCGGGGCAGTTGTCGTTGGCCAGTTGCACGGGCCGGCCCGTTGCTTCCTGTGCTTGCTGGCAAATGGTCTGCACTTGCTCGGGAGACAGGGCCAGGATGGCGGCCATGGCGCCCGGCTGTGTTTCACCGGCCTCTTTCATCAGCTCCCCACGCCGCCGCACCAGGGCCAGCCCGTCGGCGAAAGCCAGAGCGCCGGCGGCGGTCAGCGCCGAAAATTCACCAAGGCTGTGGCCGGCCATGTAGGATGGCGGCGCGCCGTTGCGCTGGCTGATGACAGTCCAGGCGGCGAGGCTGGTTACGAAGAGCGCCGGTTGCTGGTTGACAGTATCGGTAAGCTGTTCCTCAGGCCCCTCAAAACAGAGTCGGGAGAGGGAGAAGCCCAACAACTCGTCGGCCCGATCAAAAACAGCACGTGCCGCAGGTTCACGACGATACAGTTCGTGTCCCATGCCCACATGCTGTGATCCCTGTCCGGGAAAAAGGTAAGCTGTGCTCACTTGTTAATTATTCTTCTATGCTATTAGCGGCTGAGTTCGATGCTAGATTGATGGAGGCTAACAAGAAAAAAGGCCGTACTGGTGCACGACCTTTCGCCCCAAACAATTTTACTCTGTGCGCGGCTGCACAACCTGAATCCCTTTATACGTCCCGCACGCGGGGCACATGTAGTGGGGGAGTTTCATTTCGCCACATTCCTCGCAAGCGACCAATGTTGGTGTATCGATTGCGTGGTGGGACCGGCGGCGGTCACGCCGTGATTTGGAAATTTTTCTCTTTGGTACAGCACCCATGATGACGACCCTCTTACTTCTATTCGTTTAAGCGGGTGGTGTTTAAAATGTTCAAATAAACGAAACCCGCGTAATCTCTATCAACGTCCTTACATAAAACGAGCGGCGCAGGCGATGGAGCAGCCCGCAGACCGCGACGGATAATTATAACGCCCCCCGATCTGGTGTCAAGTGACCACAGGCGAGTTCGATGGAATATTTACGTTAGATGGCCTGTGCGCCGCTGGCTACCCTTCGGTTTCGCTGGCCGGCTCCGCTTCCTGCGCCTCCATGGCTTCCACCGCCGCGGCCTGTTCGGCCTGTATTTTGCGCAACCCGTTGCGCACTACGGACAGCGAGCGCAGGAGGTCTTCTTCCAGTTTGGCCAGTACGTTGACCACATAGACGTCTGCTTCGTGGCGCAGGGCTTCGGCGTCACGGCGGGCGCGCTCCATTACATTTTCAGCGCGATGGTGGGCTGAGGTGGTGATGGTATCTCTACGCACCAACTCCTCTGCTTCTTGCTTGGCCAACTGCCGGATTCGCGCTGCCTCCTCTTGCGCCTGGGCCAGGATGCGCTCCTTTTCAGCCTCAACGCGGTTGGCTCGCTTCACTTCATCAGGAATCGTGACTCGTAACTGGTCGATGATGTTGAAAACCTGATCCTCATCAACAAGAAGCGTGGTTGTCATGGGGACGCGCCGGCTCTCGCTTAAAATCTGTTCCAGGCGATCTACCAGATGTTGAATATCCATCTTGAAGCGACCTCATTTGCTGTGCCGCGGCAGCGACACCAGAGCGATGACGGTTGGCCCGCTCATTATCCCACCAACAGTTTAGTCACGCAATGAGACAGGCGGGTTATAGTCGACGTTGTCGTGGTTAAAACGCTTATAGAGTGCGCGGGCCACGTTGGGGGGCACCATGCTGGTGACATCACCACCAAAGGAGGCAATTTCGCGCACTGTGGTACCGCTGAGAAAGGTGTGTTCTTCACGCGTAATGAAGGTGACCACTTCGATATTGGGCGCCAGCCGCTGGTTGGCCAGGGCCATACGGAACTCAAATTCGAAATCGGAAAAGACTCGCAAGCCGCGCACAATCACCTTTGCGCCTACAGAATTGGCGAAATCAACGGTCAGGCCGCCGTAAGGTTGGATGGAAATATTCTCCCGGCCGTTCAGCGACTCCTCAATCATGGCTACGCGCTCCTTCACGGAGAAGAGCAACGATTTAGAAGGGACGCCGTGGTCATAGACGCCAATGATCAGTTCGTCGAAGATGGAGGCGGCGCGGTCCATCAGGTCGAGATGGCCATAATGCACGGGATCAAAGGTGCCGGGATAGATGGCGCGAATTTTCAAGTGAGTGCTCCTGTTAAAAATAGCTCTGTTATTACCTACAACAACGAGTCTCTCAGCTTACGTCTGCTGCGTCCTCCCAGAACTGTTCCACCTGTTCGCGCAACATCTGGTGCTGCGCTGATTCGAGCATTGGATCGTTCTCGAAAAGTAGTTCCGCCTCACCACGGGCATCTTTGAGCAGGTTGATGTCCAGCAACGAGGCCAGCCGTAGCTCAGGCAGACCACTTTGCCGCCGTCCGAAGAATTCACCCGGACCGCGCAGCTCCAGATCCTTCTCCGCCAACTGGAAGCCATCGTTGCTTTGCTCCAGCGCCGTCAGCCGCTCTTCCACATCGCCGTTGACAGCATCGGAGATGAGCAGGCAGTAGGATTGGTGTTCACCGCGTCCCACACGACCGCGGAACTGATGTAGCTGCGCCAGGCCAAAGCGGTTGGCGCCCTCAATAACCATCACCGTGCTGTTGGGCACATCCACGCCGACTTCGATGACGGAGGTGGAAACCAGAATGTCAATGTCGCCGCGATAAAAGTCGCGCATGACGGCTTCTTTTTCGTCACTGCGCATACGGCCATGCAGCAGGCCTAGTTTGAGGTCGGGGAACACTTCGTTTTGCAGGCGGGTGTACTCTTCGACGGCTGCTTTGGCCTCGATTTTGTCCGATTCCTCGACCAGGGGGCAGATGACATAGGCCTGCCGCCCCTTCTGCACCTGACCGCGCACGAAGGCGTAGCTGCGCTCGCGCTCGCTGGGCCGGATCCAGCGGGTGCGGATTTCCTGACGCCCGGGCGGCATTTCGTCCAGAGTGGAAAGATCCAGGTCGCCGTAGAGGGAGAGGGCCAGGGTGCGCGGAATGGGGGTGGCGCTCATTACCAGCAGGTGTGGGTTCCGCGACTGCCCATTGCTGCCCGATACGCCCTTATCGCGCAGGGCAGCGCGCTGATCGACGCCGAAGCGATGTTGTTCGTCGATGACCGCCAGTCCCAGGTTGTGGAAGGTGACCGCCTCCTGAATGAGAGCGTGCGTGCCCACAATCAGGTCAATGGAACCGTCAGCCAATCCGCTATAGATCTCCTGCCGCTCTGAATTCACGGTGCTGCCGGTCAGCAACCGCATAGTGAGACCCAGCTCCGAGAGCAGTGTGCTCAGACCCTGGTAATGTTGCTCGGCCAAAATTTCGGTGGGAGCCATCAGGGCGGCCTGTGTCCCGTTGGCGGCGGCAATCACCATGGCCGCGGCAGCGACCACAGTCTTGCCGGCGCCCACGTCGCCCTGCAGCAAGCGGTTCATAGGCACGTCGCGGGCCATGTCGGCGCGGATTTCGTCGATTACTCGCTGTTGCGCCCCCGTCAACTGGAAAGGGAGGCTGTCGATAAAGCTGTGTAGAGCTTCTTCGCCGCCGGTCAGTGGCTGGGCCGGATCCAACTGCCACTGCCGGCGCTGCCCCAACATGCCTAGCTGCAGCAGGAGTAGCTCGTCAAAAGCCAGGCGCCGGCGCGCACTAAACAATGCGTCACGGTTTTCAGGGAAGTGGATATGGAAGAGGGCTTCCGGCAGAGAAGGAAGGTTCTGCCGCTCGCGCACAGCTTCTGGCAGCGGGTCCGGAACCCGCGACGCGTACTTGTCGACCACTTCCTTCATGATCTGGCGCATTTTGTTGGCGTTCAGCCCCTTGGTCAGGGGGTAGACGGGCACAATGCGCCCGGTGCGCAGCAGATCCTCGGAGAGCGGCTCCCATTCTGGGGAGTTAAACACCTTGCGCCCCAAATATTGCTCCACGGTGCCACTGAGGACGACCTGTGATCCGGCTGCCAGTTGGTCAGCCAGCCAGGGCTGGTTGAACCAGGTTGCCTGGATGGTTTCGGTGCCGTCGTTGATGATCGACTGCACTATCACCTGATTGGTGCGCGTGCGTCGCGCCCTGGTTTCCCAGATGGTGCCGATCACGGTGACCTGCTCGCCATATTCCAGGCGGTTGATCGGCTTTAACAGGCTATAATCATCGTAACGCCGGGGAAAGAGATAGAGCAGGTCGTGCACTGTCGCAGCGCCCAACGTTTGCAACCGCCTGGCGGTCACGCCGCCCACGCCATCTATCACAGTTACCGGTTGTGTCAGGGCTTCGGGATCTGGTTCCGCTTCTTCCAACACAACCCGAGCCGTCGGCAGCACTGGTTTGGGAGCCGGTTCTACCGCTTGCACCTGCCTGGCCTTTGGAGCAGCAGGCGCTACCGGTTGCTGCTGTGGCAGGTGCGTGACGCGTTCCTTGCGACGTTGCAACTTCTGTTGCAGGTCGTTAATCCTCTCCGCGCGGGCCTCTTTGCCTGGCAGTCGCGCATAATCTTGCAGCGCGTCGGCAATTTGCTGCACAAGGGCGCGGTCCAGGTCGTCTACTGCCTCGTCGCGGGCGCGGTTGACCCAGAAGGTGACGAACTGGCGGATGCCGCCGACGACGGCTTTGTTCTCATACCCTTGCTGGGCTTCCAAATTCAAGACACGTTCGAGCTGTGTAAATGCTTTTGCCATATGAGTCCTTGTAGCGGAGCGGGGCTAGCCGCCAGTGTGTACTCTTCCACCACGTCTGCTTGTTGCAACCAGAAAATGCGCCCTGATCATGGAGCCGATTATACCAGAGAAAGCGGAGGTTATCAGTTTTCGCAGAGCTAACCGGCCGGCGACCCCGTTTCCCAATGTTGCTGCCGCCTAAGATTCACAGGCGACACAGGCAAAACCCAACGCACCCGGCCCCACATGAGCGCCGATGGTGGGGGTGACCTCGACAGCGACGGGATTGTAGGAAGCCGGTATGATCGTTGCTGCTTGCTTGCGCAGTTGCTCGGCTCCCTCTGGCGCGGCTGTGTGCAAGAGGGCTACTTCCTGTAGCTCTCCCAGGTCGCGCACGTGCTGTAGCAGGTGTTTCAGGGCGCGGGACATGGTGCGCACCCGCTCTAATGAGTGGACCTGCCCCTTATAAACGTGCACCATCGGCTTGATCCGAAGCAGCGTTCCCAACCCAAACTCAGGCCAACTGACGCGCCCACTGCGTCGTAGGAATTCCAGCGTATCGAGCGCGGCGAAAACGTGTGTGCGCGGGACGGCCCGCTCCAGCTGGCCCAGAATCTCAGTGACCGGATGGCCTTCCTGAGCGCTGCGGGCGGCCAGCAGGGCCAGGAAGCCCAGCCCCATCGAAATCTGTTGCGAGTCAAAAACAGTCACTTCCACGTTCTGTGCAGATTCCGCGCCAAGGCGAGCCGCGTTCAGGATGCCGCTGAGAGAGGAGGCGATATGAACGGAGATGATGTGCGTGGCGCCTTCTGCGGCCAGTTGCTCATAGGCCGTGGAGAAGGCGCCAACAGCAGGAGCAGCGGTTGTCGGTGGATTTTCGTAGTGGGGGAGCTGCTTGTAGAAATCCTGGCGGGTAAGCTCGACTCCGTCCAGATAACTCTCGCTGCCAATGTTAATATAGGCCGGGAGGACCGTAATTCCATATTCCTCGGCCAATGCGGGCGGCAGGTCACTGGTGCTGTCGGTTACGATGCGGATATTCATGGGGTCTCCTTGGTGACCGTGTCTGGTTCCCTTATCGGTGTTGGGCCTACTCAGCGCCCAGAATGTACATGTAATGCGGCTGCCCGCCGGCTAGAAGCTCAGCTTCTACGTCTGGATATAGCTCTTCGATGCGGGCGGCAACGGCTTCGGCCTCTTCCTCGCTGACATCCTCACCGTAATAGATGCTGACCAGCTCGCACTCTTCTACAGCCATGGTGCGCAAGGTATTGGTCAGAACCTCGTCCATATCAGTACCGGCGCTGCACACTTTGCCGTCTACAAGCCCGATAATCTGGCCTTCGATGACCTGAACGCCACTCATGACTACAGAGCGGGAAGCGATGGTGATTTCGCCCGAGGCAACGTGCTGATACGCTTCTTCCATTTCCTCGCAGGTCTGGCGCAGGTCGCCGTCGGGATCAAGGGCCAGCATGGCGCTGATGCCCTGGGGCGCCGTGCGTGTGGGCACAACGGCAACTTCTTTCTCGCTCAGCTCTTGCGCCGCTCGGGCAGCCAGAATCACATTTTTGTTGTTGGGCAAGACGATGACATGGTCGGTTGGCGCCTGTTCGATTGCTTCAAGGATTTCTTCAGTGCTGGGATTGTGCCCCTGGCCGCCAATGACGACAGCGGCTGCGCCCAGGCTGCGGAAGATTTCGCCCAGGCCGTGACCAGCGGCGACGGCTACGACGCTAATCTGATGCGCTTCAAGAGGAGGCGCATCGGCAACGTTCGGTACAACAGGCTCGACCGAACCGTTGCCTGTCACCATGGGGTTCACAATCGCTTCCATCTGCAACTGCATATTCTCGACGACGACGTCTGTTACTCGACCCAACTGGCTGCCGAAAGTGAGTGGCTGGCCGGGATCTTTGACGTGTACGTGTACCTTGATGGTTCGTTCATCGCCGACGACGACTGTAGAGTCGCCCATAGCGTCGATGGCATCACGCACTGCCGAAACGTTCAGCTCGTCGCCCATGAGGATAAATTGCACGTCGTACGGATATTCCAGATTTCCTTCTTCAGGAACAACATAGGCCTGAGCCGGCAGGGTGGCAATCTCTTGCTGTGCCTGCGCCACCACTTGCATCTGGCCGGAGACGTAGCGCAGCATCCCTTCCAGGATATAGACAAGCCCCTGCCCGCCGGAATCAACGACGCCGGCCTGTTTCAGTTCGGGCAGCATCTCCGGCGTGCGCTCCAACACTTGCTGGCAGCGCTCAAACACCCGTTCCAGCAAGAAGCGCAAATCGCGGCTCTTGGTGACCGCGCTCTGCGCTTCCTCACTGCCTTCGCGCGCCACCGTCAGAATGGTGCCTTCCACCGGGCGCATAACGCCTTTGTAGGCTGTTGCCGCTGCTTCCACGAAAGCATCGGCAATGTCTTCTGCGGTGGCCACTTCTTTATTAGCCAGGCTGCGCGCCAGTCCGCGCCATATCTGGCTGAGGATGACGCCTGAGTTGCCGCGAGCGCCCATCAGGGCGCCGTGCGCCAGCTCTTGCGCCACTTTGCCCACGTGCATCTCCGTGCTGTTCTGGATGCGCGCGTTGGCGGCGCGCATGGTGAGCAACATATTGGTACCCGTATCCCCATCGGGAACGGGGAAGACGTTGAGCGAATTGACATATTGGTGGTTTTGTTCCAGCCAGTGCAGGCTGGCGCCCACCAATTTTCGTAATTGTTGGCCGTTACATTGCAACCATTTTTCGGGTATATGCGACCCGTCTGCTGCTTCAGGCGCGTATTGATCAGTCACAACCTTCCTCCCAAGTGAGCGTGTCATCGTCATCTATCATCCGGTCTCGTTGCTGATGCGCAAGCCCTGCACAAATACATTAACTGCCTTGACCGGCATTCCCAGAGCTTTCTCTACGTGGAATTTCACCGTGTTTTGAATACTCTGCGCGACAACGCGGATCCGTGTTCCGTACTCTACGATGACGTAAACGTCGATAACGATTTCCCCATCTTCGACCGTGACGTCAATACCACGCCGGCTATCACGACTGAGCACGTGGGCAATGCCGTCCACGAGATTCTTGCTGGCCATTCCTACTACGCCATAGCATTGATGGACAGAGCGTGTGGCAATTGTTGCAATGGTGGCTGGCGATATATCAATCTGGCCCAATGAATCTTCGCTGGATGTCATCTCATGCTCCTACTTTTGTAAAAAGCCTGTATAAACTCGTTAGAATGCTTGCGCAAATGAGGTTCTCTTCTTATAATTCGATCCCTGGCGACCGCTAAGGTCGCTTTTAATTTGCGTTGTGATTATGAGGTGAGATTATGGCGAAATGTGAAAGTTGTGGCAAGGGACCCCAGTTTGGACACAACGTCAGCTTCTCGCAGAAGAAAACCAACCGGCAGTTTAAGCCGAACATTCAGCGTATTACTGTCTACGAAGATGGGCGCAAGGTGCGCAAGCATCTCTGTGCGCGGTGCATTAAGACGCTGAGCAAGGTTTAACCAGGCGCCGATTGGTGTGCTTCGCAAGTTGTCGCATCATCTGGACAAATATGGTCTCATGAAGCCAGCCTGGTGCTGGCTTTCTTGCTTTTCTACCCCTGTTGCTCTTCTCAGGCAACTCGTTGCCCTGAAGATTCCACAAAGCTACTCAACACATTAACTGCGCCGGCCGCTTGCAGTGCGCTCTGCACGGCGCTGGCACTTTCGTCCTGTACCAGGGCGATCATGTTGCCGCCGCGCCCGGCTCCGCTGAGCTTGGCGCCCAAGGCGCCGGCCTCTGTGGCTGCCTCAACCAGCTTATCCAGCTCTGGTGAGGAGACGGTCATTTTCTGCAGCCAGCGGTGATTCTCCAGCATCAGGTGGCCTAATTCCTGCAGGTCACCCGATTGGATCGCCTGTCGCGCTGCTGCGGCAATGCGTCCGCAGGCATCAAATATTTCCTCAAAGCGCGCTTCGCTGGCCTGCCATTGCCGGCGCACGTCCCCAACCACTTCCCGTGTACTGCTGTGCCGGCCCGTGTCGCCAATGAGCAGGCGCAAGGGACGGGCCACAGCAATCGGTTCCACCAGATTGCGCGGCTGTTGGCGCACAAAGTAAACAGGCTGTTCCAGCGCGACCACGGTGTTGTCGATGCCGCTGGGCGTGCCGTGGTGGATCTTCTCCACCTCGTAGGTCATGGACGATACTTCTTCATCTGTTGCCAGGTCTGTGCGGCCCAGATGTTGGGCCAGGGCGCGGATCAGTGCCGCCGCCGTGGCCGCCCCGCTGCCCAGCCCGCTGGCAATGGGAATGTCGCTGTGGACTTCGATGGTCAGCGGGGGCAGCTCTTCTAGCTGTGCCCGCTTCTGCACCACGCGTACGGCGGCGGCAAGGGCGTCCTCGGCGGCGTCGTGCAGCCAGTAAGATTCGCCGAAGTCGGAGGCGGTGAGGCGCACACCTGAGGATGGCCCATCTGTGACCTCAGCCGTTGCTCGTACGTGTGTGACAGGAACGGCGATGGCCGGCCGGCCATAGACGACGGCGTGCTCGCCGAAGAGAATGATTTTTCCTGGTGCGCTGGCGCTGGTCATATTCCTAAACTCCGTGGCGATGGTATCAATTGGACAGCCTGTTAAGTAGATTGGTGCACCATGTGCAGGGCCAGATGTATAGGGCCAGGAAGACGACAAAGGCCCAGAGCAGAACGGATACCTGCGTCGGCACGTCGCGCAGCAAGATCTCTTCTGGCGCACCTCCCTCATGGCGCACGTGAATCAGGTAAAGATAGCGGAACATGCCGTAGAGCACGAAGGGGATGGTGAGCATCATGATGTTGTTCTCGGGCAAGCCTTCGGCCAGAAAGGTATAGAGGCTATAGGCCACGATGGCGCTGGTGGTGACGATACCGATAAGGCGGTCCAGCAGCTCCAGATTGTACTCGTCGAGGATGGCGCGGTGGTTGCCGGCGTCATCGCCCAGCAGCACCAGCTCATGGCGGCGCTTGCCCAGCGCCAGGAAGAGGGCCAGGAAGCCGCCGAAGATGTAGAGCCAGGGTGAGAAGCGTTCGACGGTGATGATGGCGACACCGGCGGCGATGCGCAAGATGAATCCTGCCGCCACAATGGAGACGTCCACAAGGACGACGTGCTTCAGCCAGAAGGTGTAGGCGATTTGCAAGATGAGGTAGACCAGCAAAATCAGGCCGAACCTTGTCGAGAGATAGAAGCCGGCGAGCAGGCTGCCCAGGGCGAAGATGATGGCGGCAACCAGCGCCACGCTCGGGTTCAGGCGTCCCGAAGGCAGGGCGCGTAGCTGCTTCCTGGGATGCTGGCGGTCGCTTTCGATATCGCCCAGATCGTTCATGATGTAAACGGCGCTGGACATCAGACAGAGTAAAAAGAAGGCAATGACAGCGCGCAATACGCTTTGGGGATCAAAAAGCTGGCCGTCGAAAAGAAGAGGCACAAAGACAAAGCCGTTCTTCGGCCACTGCCGCAAGCGCATTGTTTGCAGTAAAGGGATCAACAAGACGTGTTCCTCAAAATTTTGTAAGATAGAGAAGTGTTTCCTTTCTAACCATTTGCCGGGAGGCGGCAAAACAGTGGTAAGTTTACCACGGCTGCGCTGTCGTTAACAGATTTAGAGGAGTGGACCTGCGTGCTAGAGTATTCTGACTTTGAACACATTCTCTTTGAAAAGCGTGATGAAGGTATCTTGTGGATGACGCTGAACCGGCCCGAGGTACTCAACGCGGCCGACGCGCGGCTGCACACGGAGCTGGTTGAGGTGTGGCAGACGATTGACCGCGACCCGGAGGTGCGTGTGGCGGTGGTCACCGGGGCCGGGCGCGCTTTCTCGGCCGGGGGCGACTTGAAACTGGTCGAAAATGCCCACCGCAATTACGAAGAGATCGTGCGCATTCTGGATGAGGCCCGCGACCTGGTCTACAACATTCTGCGCTGCCAGACGCCGCTGGTATCGGCCATTAACGGCCCGGCTGTGGGGGCTGGCCTCGTCGTGGCTTTGCTGGCGGACATCAGCATTGCCGCCGAAAGTGCACGGCTGGCAGATGGGCACGTGCGTATGGGCGTCGCTGCCGGTGACCACGCGGCCATCATCTGGCCTTTGCTCTGCGGCATGGCCAAAGCGAAATATTACCTGATGACCAGCGACTTTGTCAGCGGGCGCGAGGCGGAGCGGATGGGGCTGGTCAGCCTATGCGTGCCCGATGACGAGTTGCTGGACAAGGCGATGGCTGTAGCCACGGATCTGGCCACCGGCCCGCGCCACGCCATCCGCTTCACCAAGCGTGCCCTCAACCAGTGGCTGTTCCAGGCCGGCCCTATCTTCGACCACTCTCTGGCCCTGGAGATGCTGGGCTTCTTTTCGGACGACATGATGGCTGGCGTGGAAGGGCTGCGGCGGAAGGAGAAGGCACGGTTTCCGTCGAATGAGGGGGTCAGTAGACAGTAATCAGTAAGCAGTAATCGGTGGACGGTAGACGGTGGCTGGCCGATCTTGTTCTGTGAACTGGGGTGAGATGCCGGCTATGGCTGACGCAAATCTCTAATCTCCAATCTCCGATCTCCAATCTACCGCCTTTTCTTGCGCAACGTAACATCCCCGGCCGCAAACGTATAGGTGCGGCCGGCGTCGTCGCGCACCAGCAGGCGGCCCCAGTTGTCGGTGCCGGTGGCCAGGCCCGAGACGGTATGCTCGCCGTCGGAGACGGTGACCTGCTGGCCGAGGGTCAGGAGGCGTTCGGTCCAGAGCCTTTCTGGCGAATGGCCCTCGGCAGCCGCTTCGTAAAGGGATTCTAGCGTTTGCAGTAGGCGGACGAGGAGGGGAAGGCGTGGCACGGAGTGGCCGGATGCGGCGAGCAGGCTGGTCGCTGGCGTGTCGGCGGCAGGGAGGTCGGCAGCGGGGATGTTGACGTTCAATCCGATGCCCAAAATAGCCTGTTCAACGCCTGCGTCTGACAGGGACGTTTCAAGAAGCAGGCCCCCTGCTTTGCGCCAGCCCTCACCGGTTCTCACCATCACGTCGTTGGGCCACTTCAGACCGGCGGCGAGGGCCGTTGTCAGCTCTATCGTTCTGAGCGCGGCCAGGCCGCCAATCATCACCAGCCAGTTTGCCTGTTCGACGGGCCAGTTGGGACGGAAGAGGAGGGATAGGAGCAAGGAGCTTCCGGCCGGCGCTTCCCAGCGGCGCTGCTGTCTCCCTTTTCCCTGGCGCTGGTAGTCGGTGATGACCAGCGTGCCGTGCGGCGCGCCGGCCTGGGCCAACTCAGCCAGCGTGTCATTGGTGGAGTCCAGTTCGTCAAAGTAGTGGACGGCATGACCCAGCCAGACGGTCGTCAATGCCTCCGCGATGGTCTTCTCATTTAGTTCAGTGGCCTGCGAATCGTTCATATTTCGTAAAGTAGTTTGACAGTTGCTCTCCAGTATCTATAATTCAAATAGGAAAACTTAGATTTTTCTAATCTTGTCGCGTTGGAAGTGCCGTAGACATCATCCGTATATGTAGTCGTAATTCTACAAGAGTATCAATATGGCAGCATCTACTCAAGTGAAGGCGGCGACGCCTTCCAGTCAGGAAGAGCTTCTCACGGAAGAAGACGTTGATGCCATTGCGGCGGGAATCA
>CAZRTM010000001.1:75370-92656 GCA_964602995.1 uncultured Ardenticatenaceae bacterium | reverse complement strand
CTGGTGCTCAATGCTGTAGTCGTTGGCTACAACAAGGGCGGGTTGCTGGTCGAGTGGCGTGGGTTGCAAGGGTTTGTTCCGGCCTCGCAGTTGTTAGGTCTGACCCAGTTGCATGTGGAGGAAGAGCGCCTGCGGCAGCTCGAGCAGCGCCAGGGAAAGGTGCTGGCTCTGAAGATTATCGAGGTGAACAAGAGTTCGAACCGCCTCATTCTTTCAGAGCGCGCCACTGAAGTCTCTGCGTCTCAGCGCGAGAATTTGCTGGATACATTGGAAACCGGAGAAATCTGCACCGGTGTCGTCACCAATCTGGCAAATTTTGGCGCATTCGTCGACCTCGGAGGAGTGGAAGGGTTAATCCATATCTCGCAGCTATCGTGGCGCCGGCTTACCCATCCCAGCGATGTGGTGAAGCCTGGTGAAACGGTTCGCGTGTTGGTGTTAGAAGTCGATGCCAATCGCGGCCGCGTCGCTCTCAGCCGCAAGCAGCTATTGACCGACCCCTGGATCGACGTGGAAAAACGGTACCGGCCGGGCCAGGTTGTGCATGGCAAAGTGACCAACATCGTCGATTTTGGCGCCTTCGTGCTCCTGGAAGAGGGCTTAGAAGGGCTGGTGCACGTTTCAGAGATGGGTGAGATTCCCTCCGAAGAGCGGGAACGGCTCTTTGCCAAAGGGATGACGGTGACAGCCCGTGTTCTGACCGTGAGCGAGAAAGAACGGCGGTTGGCTCTGAGTGTGCAGGGTATGGAACAGGCGGGCGCCTGAGCGCATCCCTTCTAAAATTGCGGTAAAATAGGATCGTCATGATATGATTGCGCGTAGGCTCCCCTACGTGTTACGCTTGACGTCATTATGGCGCGATCACGTTCAAAACGATCCAGTGAGCCCCCGCCAACCTGGGATGAAGCAGTTATTCGAGGACTAATTCCTCTGCGCCTGGAGTTGGTAGGGCTTGTCCTGCTCATCCTTTCTGGTGTGACATTGCTCAGCTTCCTGGGGCTTACCGGCTCCGGGTGGCTTGACTGGTGGACGTCTCTCTGGCGAGAGTTTGTGGGCTGGGGCGCCTATCCACTGTTCCTCTCGTTGGCGGCAGCAGGTATACACATCGCACTACGGCGTGTGCCGCTGCCTTACCGCATCCGGCCCATGCAAATTTTGGGGCTGGAGCTGCTCATCCTGTCCGCTTTACCCCTTTCCTATCAATTTGGCGGCGTGACTTTGCCAGAAGCTTATGAAGGGCGCGGTGGTGGCCTGGTAGGCTGGGCGCTGGCAACGCCTCTGCTCGACTTTCTTGGCCCCTTCCTGACTGCGCTCTTCTACCTGACCCTCTTCGGCCTGGGGCTGACCTTTGTCGTAGGTCTCTCCTGGGACAGTGTGCGACAGGCATTGGTTCAAAGTTCGGAACGCCTGCAACAGTGGGCGCAGGAGATGGAGCCGCCGCCACGCCCTGTCTCTGCACCACCGGCGCCCCGTCGCCAACCGGCCCGGGTCGCACGCCCAGCCCCAGTTGAGCCAGCGATGACCCGGCGGGAAGTATTGCCGCCGGGCGCCACTGATCCACGCCTGCCCGTGCTGGATCTGCTGGAGGAAGGCAAGGTCATCAACATGACCGACGCGGAGATCCAGCGCAAGAAGGTGGTCATTGAACAGACGCTGATCGACTTTGGCCTGCGCGGCGATGTCACAGAGATTCAGCGCGGCCCTTCGGTGACACAGTTTGGCGTGACGCCGGGTTATCTGGAGGGAACAGGGCCAGATGGGGAGCCGATGATGAAGAAGGTGCGGGTGAGCCAGATTGCAGCCTTACAGAAGGATTTCGCGCTGGCCCTGGAAGTGCCGCGGTTGCGGATTGAGGCGCCGGTGCCGGGGCGAGGGACAGTGGGTATTGAAGTGCCCAATGCGACGGCGAACACGGTGCGCCTGCGTACCATTCTGGAATCACCCGCTTTTACACGCTTGAAGTCACCCCTGACTGTGGCGCTGGGGCAGGGTGTGTCGGGCGCACCACTGGCGATTGACATTGCCAGGATGCCACACCTGTTGATTGCGGGCGCTACGGGCACAGGTAAATCAGTTTGCCTCAACGCCTTCATCTCCTGCCTTGTGTTTAACAACACGCCGGAACAGTTGAAGATAGTTATGATTGACCCCAAAAAGGTGGAGCTGATCCGCTTTAACGGGTTGCCCCATTTGCTGGGCAATGTAGAGGTGGAGCACGAGCGCATCACGGGCGTTTTGCGCTGGTTAATTGTGGAGATGGACCGTCGCTATGAAGCGTTTGCGCAGATAGGAGCCAAGAATCTGCAGGTATATAACGAGAAGATCGCGCGGCGCGGTGATGCAAGGCCGTTGCCTCATATAGCGGTCTTCATCGACGAGCTGGCAGACCTGATGGCGCTATATGGGGAGGAGGTGGAGCGTGCCTTGTGCCGCCTGGCGCAGATGGCGCGGGCTACAGGCATTCACCTGGTTGTGGCCACGCAGCGCCCCTCCACCGACGTCATCACCGGCCTGATTAAGGCCAACTTCCCGGCCCGCATCTCTTTCGCCGTCACTTCCAACACCGATTCGCGTGTGATACTGGATACGGCCGGGGCGGAGCAGTTGCTGGGCAGTGGTGACATGCTTTTCCTCTCACCCGAGGCAGGCGAACCGGTGCGCGTGCAGGGCTGCTTCGTCAGCGATAACGAAATCGACCGGCTGGTCGCGCACTGGGAACGGGTCATGCCCGATGATGCCGAAGATGAGCCAGAAGAAGCGCCCTGGGAGCATATGCTGGCCCGCCACAACTACATCGAGGCCAGGGACGATATGCTGGAAGAGGCGATTGCCCTGGCGCAAAAAGTGGACACCATTTCCACGTCGCTTATTCAGCGCCGCCTGCGGGTTGGTTATCCGCGCGCCGCGCGCCTGATGGAAGCGCTGTATGAGATGGGTCTGGTGGAAGATCCTAAAGAAGGAGGGCGCACACGGCGCACGTTTGTCGACGGGGACGACGACCCTCTAGACGAATTCCTGGCCTCATCTCAATAAATATCAGACGGCACAACGTCCTCCGACGGCTCATCCGCAAGCGGCCTGTCACTGCGAATTCCCTGCACCAGCTCCTTAAAGTGCGGGTGCTCGCGGATGAAGTCAAGGTCGGGATCCTGCCGCACCCACTCCAGGTCAACCAGGCGCCTCTCCAGCGCTGTCTTCAGTAGGGCGACCGCACTCTCTACTTCGCCCGCTATGGCCTCCAGGCAGGCCCGATTATATTCGTTTTCCCCGGCGCTGAGTTCGCGCGCGCGGTTGATTTCACGTTCAAAGGCATCGTGGCGGCCCAACTTGCGGTAGAGGGCGGCCAGCGACCCGTGTGAGAGGGCGTCGTTGGGCTGGTACCTGACCGCCTTCTCATAGGCTGCCAGGGCCTCTTCGTCGTGGCCCATGCTCTTGTAAGCGTCTCCCAGGTTGGCGTAGACGTGACCATTCTGGGGATCAAGGGCCAGGGCCTGCTGGTAATGGAGCACAGCTTCGTCCAGATCGCCCTGCTCGCGGTAGAGATCTCCCAGGCCAATGTGGGCCTGAACGGCATCTGGATTAAGCTCCAGCGCTTCCTTAAAGGCATCAAATGCCTCCTGGGCAGTGCCCCATTCCATCAGCAATTCGCCGAGGCCTATGTAGGCATCTACTGATTTGGGATCTAGTTTGGTGGCCTTGCGGTAAGCCTTTAGCGCGTCGTAGGGGCGGTTCAGAGCGCGATAAATGGCGCCCAGTCCCAGGTGGGGCGCTGCCAGGCGGCTGTTGATTCTGATGGCGCGCTCGTAGTTGGCCAGCGCCTCGTCGATGCGTCCCAGGCGCAGGTACATATCACCCAGACCGCAGCGCGCTCGAGCGTTGCGGCGGTCAAGCTCAATCGCTTGTTTGAAAGCTGCCAGGCCCTCGTCGGCACGGCCCAGGGCCAGATAGAGATTTCCCAGCCCTGTATACGTTTCTGTCCGCCTGTTATCCAGCTTGAGTGCTTTCTTATAAGCGGCCTCGGCCTGGTCGTAACGGCTGTAATATCTCTGGACATCGCCGATGCCGGTGTGAGCGGCAGCGTTCTCGGGATCTAGAGCCAGCGCCTTCATAAAACGCTGCCTCGCCCGCTCCACGTCGCCCAATTGCAGGTAGACCTGTCCCAAACCGGTGCAGGCGTCCGTGTTTTCGGGGTAGGTTTGTAGAATAGTCTCGTAAGCCTCTTCGGCGGCGTCAGGGTGGCCAATACGCTGGTAGATGGCGCCCAGGCTCAGATGGGCGTCGATATTGTCGGGATCGCGTTCGATGGCCCGCTCGCAAGCTACGATCGCTTCCGTGTAGTTACCCTGGCCGAAGTAAACGCGTGCGACTCCACAGTACGCGCCTGGATATTCCGGCTGCAACTTCATGGCGTGTCCGTAATTGACCAGAGCATCGTAGAAACGCCCCAACTGCAACTGCACGTTGCCCAACCCCTCGTGGGCGGGCGCATGGGCAGGATTGAGACGAATAGCCTGCTGGTAGGCTGCCATCGCTTCGTCCAGCTTCCCCAGGCGTAGATAAATATTGCCCTGCCCGCTGTGGCTGCCGGGCCGCCGGGGGTCAATGTTCAGCGCCTGCTGATATGCTTCAAGGGCAGTGTCGTACTGGCGCAGCGTGAAATACAAATCGCCCAGCGCTTCGTGAATTGCTGTTTCGTCTTTCGCGCCCAGCTGTAGGGCCAGGCGGTAGGCTTCGATGGCGCGCCGCGGCTGTTTGAGCGCCTTGTAGGCTGCGCCAAGGCCGCTATGGGCTGCGGCCATCTCCGGCGACATGGCGACGGTTTGCTCGTAAGCAGCGGCCGCCTCTTCATACTGTCCTGTTGCCAGATACATGGCGCCCAAACCTTCGTAGATGGAAGCCTTCGGTTCAGAAAGTTCAGCAGCGAACTGGTAAGCCTCTAGCGAGCTGACGGCGTCTTCATGCCGCCGCAACACATGAGCCATGCCCTCGTAGGCGGCCGCCAGTTGGGAATCAAAGCTGAGCGCTTTCTGGAAAGCGGTCATCGCGCGGTCAATCATTTCCAGCTTGAGGTAGGCGAAGCCCAGCCCGGCATGATAGCCGGGGACGCTGGGCGCCAGAGCGACCGCCTTTTCATAGGTCTGGACAGCCATCGCATGACGCCCCGTTGCCAGATAAGCTTCGCCCAACCCGGCAAAGGCTGCCACGTGGCTGCGGCATAGTTCCAGCAACTGGCGATAGGCAGCGATGGCTTCGTCATAGTTGCCGATAGCCAGCTGTACAGCGCCCAGACCGGCGTAGGCCTCCTCCAAATTGGGGTCCAGATCGATTGCTCGCCGGAAAGCGGGAATAGCCTCTTCATAGGCGCCATACTCGCGGAAGATGGCTCCGCCAAAACAGTGGACGGCAGCTTCTTCTGGCGCAATGCTCAAGGCTCTGCGATACACTCTGAAAGCCTCTTCTTGCTTCTCCAACGCCAGATAGCTGTAACCCAGGCGCAGGTAGGCGCAGGCATCATCTGGCGCCAGCGCCAGTGCTTCGTGATAAGTGGCGATGGCATCTTCGTGCCGTTCCAGGCTGGCATAGAGCTGGGCCAACTGTTGCTTACCTTCTGCGTTTTGCGGGTCAAGCTCCACGGCCTGCTGCAGCGCCCTCAGCGCCGCTTCAGGTCTCTGCAGCTCCCTGGCTGCCGCGCCAAGCCCACGATAGGCGGCGGCATTATTGCCATCCAGATCGGCTGCGCGACGGTAAGCGGCCTTTGCATTTTCGAACTGGCCCATAGCCAGGAAGGCCTGGCCCAGGCTGCAGAAACTTTCACCGTCGCGTGGGGCGTGTGTCAGAACACGTTGGAAGGCGCGTACTGCCTCCGGGTAGCGACCCTGGGCCATGAATGTTGTGGCCACCCCTTTCTGGGCCTGTAGATTATCAGGCTCAATAAGCAAGGCTTGCTGGTAGGCATCAAGGGCCAGTGCATGGTTGGCGGATTGACTATAGACAATTCCCAATCCCAGGTAGGCTGCGGCCAGATTCGGATCGACATCTATTGCCGCTTTATACGCGGTAATTGCCTCATGTTGCTGGCCCAGCAGGCGATGCTCATTGCCAAGGCCGGTCAGGGCCAGCACGTCGCGCGGATTAGCAACTAATGCTGCTTCGTATGCTTCGATGGCTTGTTGTGATTGTTGCAGAGCGCTGTAGATGGCGCCGAGCACGCTGTCGGGAACCAGATCGGCGTTGAGCGCTGTCGCTTTCTGGTAAGCGTCCAACGCCTTTTCATGCTCGTCCAGGGCGTGATAGACGGCGGCCAGGCCCTGGTATGCGCTTGCCAGCTCAGGATCGGCCTGTAAAGCTGCCTCATAGGCCGCCAATGCTTCTTCATAACGCTTCTGAACGTAGTAACTTCTGCCGAGAGCGTTCTGCACGGTGGCATTGCCCGGCGCAATATCCAGGGCCGTCTGGTAAGCCTGCATGGCCCGGTCGAACTTGCCGCTGATGGTAAACAACGTTCCCAGCCCAATATACGGTTCTATTTCGTGCAGATAACGGTCGGCGGCGTTCCAGTAGCTGTCTTCCGCCTTCTGGTAATCACCCATAGCGGCATAGGTCTCTGCGATGCCGAGCAGAACTGGTAGCCGCTCTCCCTCTTGCTTCCTGGCCTCGTGGAAGGCAGCGAGAGCCTCGTTATAGTGACCCGTGAGTTGGTATTGCTGTGCCAGTTGCAGGTAAGGGATAGGCCAGTTGGGGTCCAACTGGAGGACGGTCTCAAAGGCAGCAATCGCCTGCTCAGGCCGGCCCAGCTCAGCCTGCACAGCGCCCAGCCCGGCGTACGGGGCGGGCCACTCCGGCCGTCGCGCGCTCGCTCTGCGGAAATATGCTGCTGCTTGCTCTGGCTCACCCAGCGCTTTGTGCGTATGGGCCAGCGCCAATTCTAACTCCGGATCATCCTCGTTCAGCTCTCGCGCGGCGTGTAGCGTTTGCAACGCCTCTTCATAGCGTCCCAGGTCATACTGAACCTGGCCCAGCCAACGTCGCGCCACGGGATCCGACGGATCGACGCGCGTGGCCTGGAGGTAGGCGGCATAGGCATCCTCTAACTGCTGCTGGCGATAATGAATGGCGGCCAATCCCTTGTGCGCTTCAGCCTGCCTGGAGTCTATCTGCAGAGCGCGCTGGTAGGCAGCTACTGCCTCTGGCAGCTTGTTTTCTGCAGACAACACGGCGCCAAGGGCGGTGTGAGCGGCGGCGTGATCACCGTCCAGGGCAATGGCCTTTTCCAGCGCCTCTCTGGCCTTCGAGAGCTGGCCCAGGCTACGCAGCGCCTCCCCGGCGCCAACATAGCCGTCGACTTGCTGAGGCAATAGGTTCGCAGCTTTGCGGTATGCCTCCAATGCCTGGCGGGGGTCATCCAACATCATATAGGCATCGCCCATCCTGAGGTAGGAGTAGTGGTCGATGGGATCCAGCACCAGCGCCCGGCGATAAAGGGGGAGCGCCTGTTGTGGTTCGCCGCCTGCCAGATGCACATTGCCCAGACCGCGCGTTGCTCTGGCTGATTGTGGCTCACGGGCCAGGGCGCGCTCATAGGCGGCGCGGGCTTCGTCCAACTCTCCCAGAGCATAGAGGCTATCTCCCAGCCCAATATACGTTTCTGTTCCCCCTTTGCCTTCTCGTAGCGCCTGGCGATAGGCCTGCACCGCTTCCGCATGGCGGTTCAGGGCATGGTATACGTCACCCAGATTGTCCTGAGAAACAGCGTAGTCGGGATCCCGTTCTATCGCTTTCTGGTGCGCCTCTAGAGCCTCGGCATATCTGCCCAGGGCGCGGTAGACGTGGGACAGGCCGTTGTAAGCGGCAGCTTTATCAGGCGCCAGACGGATCGCTTCTTCGTACTCCTGCAGGGCTTCTTCCAGTTGCCCTGAAGCGCGGTGAATGTCGCCAAGGCCAATGCGCGCCCCGGCGAGCGAGGGCGCGAGAGCGATGGCCCGCCGGTAGGCGGGAATCGCGACTGTTTCCTGGCCCAGCCCGCGGAAATAGACGTCGCCCAGCCCGCAAAAGGCTTCTGCATCCAGGGGGTTTTCACGAATCGCCAGTTTATAGGCAACCAGCGCCTTGTTGCTCTCACCCAGCCGCCAACTGGCCAACCCCAGAGCGCGATACGCTTCCTCCAGGCCGTATTTCAGGCGCACTGCCTGGCGCAGGGCGCTTTTCGCTTCCTCGTAGCGACCCAGTTCCAGACAGACCTGGCCCAGGCCCAGATAGGCCGAACCGCACTGTTTATCTAGTTTCAGTGCTCTCTCAAAGGAGGTGATTGCTTCGTCGATGACGCCGGCGCCGTGGTGCACGTGGCCCATGCCGGCATGCGCTGCGGCGTTTTCAGCATCCGCCTGCAGGGCGCCCTGGAAGGCGGAGCGGGCTGCTTCATAATTTTCCTCTTCCAGGTGAAGCTCGCCCAGCCGGTTGTACGCTGCCACAAAGGTAGGATCATTGTCCACAGTCAATTGCAGCGTCTCGATGGCCTCTCCCCGGCGCCCGGCGCTGGCCAACATCATCCCCAGCAGGAACCAGGCGCGTTGCCGGTCTGGGAACCAGTCCACTACCTTGCGCAAAATCAGTTCGGCCGGTTCATCATACCTGAACTGGCTTTGCTCATCATCGTCACCGGTGGGCCAGATCAGGTGGTGGGCGATCATTTCATAAGCGTACGAGAGCTGCTGTCGCAGGGTTTGTTGCTCTTCGGTGAGAGAGCTTTCGACCTGCTGGCATAACTCCAATGCAGCCTGCGTCTTGCCGTGGCGGAACAACTGGGCTGCCGAGCGCAGGCGCAGGATGGCGCGGCGCTCTTCTTCGCCCGGCCCTTCCAGCCAGCCCCGCTCGGAGAGTTGATTCAACACGTTGAGCAAGACTGCTTCATCGCCAGGGGCAGAGCTGAGTATCTTAATCATCCGCTCGCCACTTTCACTGAGGTTTCCTCTCCAGCTTTGCGCAATTTGCAGTAGTCCGTTTTGCAGGTCGCTGTTGTAAGCCATGCCCTCGATAAAGCGCAGCATCAACCAATGCCAGGCCTCGTTTTCATCAACCCAGAACAGGTAGTGAGTCAGATCCAGCGCACTCTTCACCCAATTATCATCGCGGCAACGGTCTTCGATTCGTGGCAGCTCCTCTTCCAGCAGCGTCATGCGCGCCCGAAGCACCTCCATCGCCTTCTGGTTCAGCTTCTTGAGGCGAAGACTGCTGCGTTGCACATTGGTCTTCAGGTACTCGTGGAGGAAGAGGGCAGGATCGTCGTGCAGCTCGGCGCGGGCAGCGTGAACCGAGGCATAATCGCGCTCCAGCCGCCGCAACAGCTCTTCCAGGTCGAACGGCTCGTCGTTCCCGGGATGCAACATGGCGCGCAGGATTTCTACGTCCCCCCGCGCCAGCGCCAACGCATAGAGCGCCTGGCGGTCCTCTTCAACGACGACGTGCTGCAGATAGCGATCAGTCATCTTCTGCACGATCTGGCTGCCGGGTGTGGCGACGGTGATATCTCCTGTGATTTGCTCTAGCGACGCGCCGGCTTTCCAGATTTCGGCAGCCTCTTGCATGGCCAATGGGATGCCACGCGTCGCACGGCTGATGGCCTCTGTCGTCTCCGGATCCAGTGGTCGTGCTGGCGCACAATATTCAAAGTATGTGCGGATGTTGTCCAAGGCTAGAGGGCGCATGGTGTGCGCCAGCAGGCGGCGTGGGAATTCATCGGCATAACCTTTGAAGTACTCGTTGCCAAACTGGCGACTGCTCAACAGGTTGTTGCGATCACAGATGATCCACATCAGGTTGGGCCCCGCATTGCGAATGATGACCCGCATCCACATATCCACGCGATTCACAACCTCGTAGGAATCGAGAACAATGATGAGCCGTTTGCGACGCGCCACTCGATTGAGACCGCGGGCGATGCTCAGCGCCAGCTGCTCGTGTGGATTGAGGAAATGTTCGAAGTGGGTCGGGGAAAGCCGCTCTTTCAACAGGGCCTCGATGTTGCCGCGCAACTTGATGGCCTGCTCCAAACCAACCTGGATGCCTGCCTCAAAAAAGGCCTCGACCAGGCCCTGGCTGGTATTGCCCACGAGGGGCAGGGGCGGGCGCAAAATGCTGGCGAGCGCGTCCATGCCGATGGCTCGCAGAATGCCGAAACCGGTCAGCCCTTCTTCTCCTTCCAGCAGCTCTGCCACCTGCTGGGCGCTTTCTTGCTGTTCGCGCAGCGCACTGCGATAGGCGGCAAATTGCCGGCCCCATCTCTCACGAATGGCCGCGGCGTGCAAGATGGTGAAAACCGTTTCTTCGTTAATCTGGTTGCGACCAACCTGCAGGCTGGGGAACTTTTTGCGCTCGTCCTCCCAGTCGATCCAGAGAAGCTGGAACTGCCCGGCAAAAGGCTCCTCATTCTGCGCAATGTCACAGAAACGTTTGACGAGGGTCGTTTTACCCATCCCACCATCGCCGTCGAGCAGACAGACATAGGGCAGCACTTCCCTCGATGGAGGCTCCATGACCTCGGCCAGCGCGGCGCGGAACTGTTTCTGCTCTTCGACACGTCCAACAAAGATCTTGTTGTCTACAGTGAGGTAATCCTGCGGCGGGTAATTGGTAAGCATAGTGCACCCCTATTCCTGGAGCTTTTGCTGCTGTTGCCGGCCGTTCGGTATGAGTCGTGAAGGTGAACGAGGCAGCGGCGCTTCTGGTCGATTTGATTGGAATAATCAGACGATTGCTCGAGTACGGCTATTGAACTTTAGCGGAAAATCAAGAGCAACCTTGGCGAGAGAAACAACTTCTGATACTATAAAGAAAATTTCACGTCTCTTTCACGTCAAATTTACGGCAAAATAATGGCGTTGTCAAGGAATCAGATGGGCGAAAAGGAGTGCAAATGCTTGACACCGGATCTATTTTGTTATAGTGTGTCACGACAACGAGCAGTCGGTAGTGCCAAAAACGTAAGATTCTATCTAGATCGTGCCAGTGGGTTTGCTGGGGTTCTTTACCCTTAGGTAGGAAGGGCTTAGTGCGGGGAAGTGGCGTCGGTAGGTTCTCGTCGGTCTGGTAGTTAGCGCTATTTCCGGGGCGTTTACCAGCCCGTGCCACTGTTCCTTCGTTCAGGTCATTAACTGAATGACGTAAATATCGTGAGCACATACACGAGACATACAAGGAGAGGGGCAAACAAATGTTGAGAAGGCAACGGTTACGTAGTCTTGCGCGTATTCGGGTAGTGGGACTTGGTACAGGGGGTATCACTGCCGTTAATCACATGATTAGCGGGGGCATCAGCGGTGTGGACTTCATCACAGTAGATACAGATGCAGAAGCGTTGGGGCAATCTCGCGCGCTGCACTCCATCTGTCTGCCGTGCGAAGCGTCGCCCCGCGAACGGCTGATGCGTGCATTTCTGGCGGGGACAGGCGTCGTGTTGGGCGGGGCAGTTGACCAGCAAGCGATGGACAAGTTGAAGCAGGCGCTGGCCGGTTCGGACATGGTCTTCATTGTCGGCGGCCTGGGTGGGCGCACAGCAACACGGCTGGCTCCCACAGTTGCGGCTATAGCCCAGGAGGATGGCGCGCTGACCACCGCCATCGTTACCTGCCCCTTCGCCTTTGAAGGGCGCCGGCGCGCTCAGGTTGCCGAACAGGGCATTGGAAGGTTGAAGAAGCACGTCAATACGCTGATTGTGGTGCCCAATGACCGCTTGCTGGAGATGGCTGGCGGAGAATTGGCCTTCCATGAAACTTATCGCCTGGCCTATGAGATCTGGCTGCAGAGCATTCAGGGCGTCAGCGATCTGGTAAATGCGCCAGGATTGGTGAACGTCGATTTTGCCGACGTGCGCTCGATCATGGAGCGGGGAGATGCTTCGATTATCGCTACTGGCCGCGGGTTTGGTCTCGATGCGGCGCGGGAGGCAGCGGAAGAAGCGAGTCACTCGCCTTATCTGAATGTCACGATTGACGGTGCGCGCAGCGTGTTGTTTAACGTGACCGGTGGGCCAGAGATGAGCCTTCATGAGGTGAAGCAAGCAGCGGCGATCATCAAAGAGCGAGCGCACCCGGAGGCAAACATCATCTTTGGCGCGACGGTCGATGTGACACTGCGAGATGAAATCAGAATGATCGTTGTGGCCAGTGGATGTGGCGCGCTACCACCTCAAAAGACAGCAATTGAGCAGCAGGGCGAGGATATTCTGCTCAATTACTGGCAGGACTCGTCGATTCTCTCCGCCGTTTAGCGTTTAGGAAGAGGTTTAAACAAGCAAGAGGCTTAAACAAAATGTACCGCGGGACTAACAGCGCAACACAAGCAACGAATGGCGCCTCATTGGAGAGGCGTCTTGACCATACAACAGGTACAGGAGCAGGTTCGGTGATCGAAGGTAAAGGCTATTATGTCTGGCGAGCGGAGAAGGTGTTGAGCAGGCCAGGCATGCAGACTCCACAGGCGGCGGCCGAGCGGGCCAAAGCGGCGGGAATCGAGCACGTCATTGTTAAGATTGCCGATGGCGAAGATAGCTATCCCTTGCCCCGGAACGACTCTGGAGGGCGCAAGGAGCAGGCGACAGCGGCTTTGATTGCGGCCTTACGCGAAGCGGGGATTATGGTGTGGGGCTGGGCCTTTGTTTATGGGCAGGAGGTTGATCCAGAGAAACAGGCCAAAATTCTGGCCCAACGCGCGCGACAGTTCGATATGAAGGGGCTGGTGGTGAACGCCGAGGACATTGGCGCCCGCCGCTGGTCCGCAACCGGCGGCGCAACCAGGGCCAGAACGTACATGAGGGTTTTGAAGCAGGAGCTGTCTGACGTCCAGGGCTTGGTGCTTGGTCTCAGCTCCTACCGCTATCTGACCTACCATCCTTCTTTCCCGTTTGCCGCTTTCATGGAAGATTGTGACATTGCCATGCCCCAGGTTTACTGGGTGGCGCGCGGTGAGGGAGATGCCATCAGCAACCTGCGCCGCAGCTATGAGCAGTACAAGGAACGGTTTCCCAACAAGCTGTTTATTCCCACCGGCGCTGCCTATGGCGAGTCATATGGCAGCAGCGATGACCGTTACTTCTGGTCGGCGTCGCCGCTGCAGATTCAACGGTTTCTGGACCAGGCGCGAGCCATGGGGCTGCCGGCCGTCACTTTCTGGAGCTGGGAACATGCCTATTATGATCTCGGCAACCAGCGCTACAACGGCAGCGAGCTGTGGAACGCTATTGCCTCCTACAACTTTGACGAAAACGAAGGCGGTGGCAGCAACTCTGAACCGGATTCTGGAGAGATCGAAATCAGGATCGACGTTGGTAGCCAGTTCTACCGGGACGGTCTCTACCCCCAATTCCCTTACGCTACCTTCATCCCCATGCAGCAAAATGGGCAGCCATTGAAGTATGCGCGCACTGTGCGCAGCACGCCCAGCAGTGTGTGGGCCATCTGGCGGCCGGATATTGAGGTATCAGGTCACTATGACATCAGCGTCTGGGTGCCGGGGCAACACGCAACCACACGCAGCGCGCAGTATCACGTTCACGGCGTGGTGGGAGAGAAAAATCCCGTCGTCGTCTCGGTCAACCAGATGCGCTTTTCCGACCAGTGGGTTTCGTTGGGCGTCTTTGAGTTGGATGAGGCCAATCCTATGAGTGGGCAGATCAATCTCACCAACCATACGGATGAAGAAGGGCGGCGCATTGCGTTTGGGGCCATTCGCTGGCGCATGGTCAGGCCTCCTGTGACCTCCGATGTGCGCCTGGCCGACGGCTTTGATGCGCCGGTAGGCAGCGAAGAAGAGCGCGCCGAGCCTGACCTGTGGCCCGGACATTGGACCGATGCCAACCCGTTCGGTAATTACTATCGTCTGCGAGATAGCTTCAACTACCATACGGGGGCAGATCTCAATTTGAACAAGCCGACCTGGGACAGCGATCGTGGGATGCCGGTGTATGCAGTGGCCAGTGGAACGGTGACTTTTGTTGGACGTATGCGCCACTGGGGTAACATTGTGATCATCCGCCATGATCCGCTTGAGGTGGGTGGCCCTATCGTCTATTCGCGTTCGGCGCACCTGGGCCGCATGGATGTGGCCCGCGGCCAACGGGTGCAGCGGGGACAGACAATCGGCACAGTGGGGCAGGACGAATACAACGGTCCGTTCCATCTGCACTTCGACATCAGCCCCACGGAAGTGTTGTTTAACAACCCGGGCGATTGGCCAGGGCTGGACCGGCGTCGCCTGTACCGCGATTACATCGATCCTAAGGAGTTCATCAACAACAACCGGCCCATCCGGTAGAACCGCAGGCATCCTGCTCGCACGCTCCCAGCATTCCCACTGGGCGCACCCTGATTTTCGACTATACTCAGAACCACTGGCGCAAGCGGCGGAGAATGGCTGCTTGCGCCATGTCTATTGTGACGATGTTTAGATGCTAGTTCGAAAAGGATGGATGAGCGACGCATTGAGCAGGCAAAATCAGTATCAGCGGATTGTTGTTAAATTTGGCACCAGCGTATTGACGGGCGGCACACCGCGCCTGGATCTGGCGCACATGGTGGAGTTGGTTCGCCAGTGTGCCGAGCTGCAGAAGCAGGGAGCTGACGTCATTATCTGCTCCTCTGGAGCCATTGCTGTGGGGCGCGAGCGGCTGGGGTTCCCCGCGCTGGCTAACACAGTGACCAACAAGCAGCTCTTTGCGGCCGTGGGGCAGAGCCGGCTGATGCTGGCCTGGGAACGCCTCTTTGAGTTATACAGGATCCACGTTGGGCAGATCTTGCTGACCCGATCCGACGTGGAAGATCGTGGGCGTTACCTGAATGCGCGCGACACTCTGCAGGCACTGCTTGAGCAGCGTATCGTGCCCATTATTAATGAGAATGATGCCGTGGCCACGGCCGAAATCAAGGTTGGCGACAACGACAATCTTTCGGCATTGGTAACGCTGTTGGCAGAGGCCGATCTATTGCTGCTGCTCACCGACCAGCCAGGGTTGTTCACTGCCGATCCACGCACTGATCCCGAAGCGCGCTTGATTCCTGAGGTGCATACCATTGACCAGACCTTGCGCGAACTGGCAGGCGGCAGTGGCACTTCGCTGGGCGTGGGCGGTATGGCGACCAAGTTACAGGCGGCAGATGTGGCGCGGCGCGGCGGCGCCGACGTGGTTATTGCCGCCGGCCGCGCTCCCAATGTCATCAGCCGCATCGTAGCTGGGGAAGAGGTGGGCACGCGCTTCCCAGCCCTGGAAACGCCGCTGGCAAATCGCAAACGGTGGATTCTGGCAGGCCCAACCCGCTCGGGAAGTGTGACAATTGACGCCGGAGCGGTCAACGCGCTCTGTGACAATGGTGGGAGCCTGCTTCCGGCGGGCATTGTGCAGGTGTCCGGTCATTTCGGCCGCGGCGAAAGTGTGAGCATTATTGACGGCGAGGGTCGCGAGCTGGCGCGCGGCATTGTGCGCTATAGTAGTGAAGATCTGGCGCGCATTAAAGGACTGCACTCCGATGAGATTCACAACACCCTGGGCTATGCCTACGGGCCTGTTGCCGTCCACCGCAACGATCTGATTTTATTGTAGTCGAGCTTGTCGAAGCTCGCTGGAAGAAGAGGTGGTGTAAGATGACCGACTTAATTGCCATGGGTAAAGCGGCCAGAGCGGCGAGCCGCCAACTGGCTATTCTTTCTACAGAGGAAAAGAACCGGGCGTTGCTGGCCATTGCCGACGAATTAGAAGCACAGAGCAGCGCTGTCCTGGTACAAAACGCGCGGGATATTGAGCAGGCGCGTGCGAAGGGATTGAGCGAGGCTCTGGTGGACCGCCTGTTGCTCAACGAAGAGCGCATGATGGGGCTGGCAGAGGACACGCGGCGCATTGTAGATCTGCCCGATCCCGTCGGGGCTGATATAGAGAGCCGCGTGCTGCCCAACGGTCTGCGGCTCAGCCGCCGCCGTATTCCTATTGGCGTTCTGGGCGTCATTTACGAAGCACGCCCCAACGTGACGATTGATATTGCCACCCTTTGCCTGAAGACGGGCAACGCTGTGATTTTGCGCGGCGGCAGCGAAACGCTGCGCAGCAATCTGGCGCTGGTGAACGTGATTAGCGCGGCGTTGGAGCGAGTGGGGCTGCCGCAAACGGCCGTGCAGTATATCGATGATCCAGACCGCGGGCTGGTGCGCCAACTGCTGCGCCTGGATAAGTACGTGGATATGATTGTGCCCCGTGGCGGCAACCGTTTGCACCAGCTATGCAAAGAAGAAAGCACGATTCCGGTGATTACGGGCGGCATTGGCATTTGCCATATTTACGTGGACGAGAGCGCCGACCTGGAGCGAGCGGTGGACGTTGTGCAAAATGCCAAGGTGCAGCGCCCCAGTGTGTGTAATGCGCTGGATACGCTGCTGGTGCATCGCAATGTTGCGGCAGAGTTCTTGCCACAAGTGGCGGCGCGGCTGGCGGAGGATGAGGTTGAGCTGCGCGCCACGGACGAGGCGCTGCCCCATCTGCCACAGAACGGCGCGCGCGTGCTGCCGGCCGGCGAGGAGGATTTCGACCAGGAGTGGCTGGCGCTCATTCTGGGCATCAAGGTCGTCGATGGCCTGGACGAAGCGATTGCGCACATCCACGAGCACAGCACCGAGCATTCGGACAGCATCCTGACCAATGATTGGGCCAACGCTAACCGTTTTGTGAACGAAATTAACTCGGCGGCGGTCTATGTCAATGCCAGTACGCGTTTCACCGATGGCGGGCAGTTCGGCCTGGGCGCGGAAGTTGCGGTCAGCACACAGAAGCTACATGCGCGCGGCCCAATGGGGCTGGAAGAGTTGACGACGTATAAGTGGGTTGTCATTGGCGACGGGCACGTGCGGCAGTAGCCGCCCGGTGCAACCTGGCGGCGCCCCTTCACGTATTGTAAGTAGTAACCTATGCAAAAGGAGCTGTAGCCATGCCAACTGAACAAGAACCAATCAAGGTTGAGATTCCAGTGGAAGAAGAAGAGGTTGTGATGAGGCCCGAGCGCCAGCCATTTTCCGTCCGGCAGCGCGGCCGCGAGCATCTCAGCGGCTGTGTGCACCGCGTGACCGGCAGCGCCCGTGCGGCCTTGCAGAGCGAACGCCGCCGCCAGGCCAGGCGAGCTGTGAAGGGTGGCGTCAGGCGCGGCCTGGATCTGTCGCAGCGCGGCGCCGTGCGCAGCCTGCGCTGGATGAGCAACCGGCTGGCTGACGTTGCCGACCATTTCACCCCTCTAGAGAAGAATACTGAGTCCTAAACAG
>CAZRTM010000001.1:50602-75270 GCA_964602995.1 uncultured Ardenticatenaceae bacterium | reverse complement strand
GAGCTGGCCGCCGCGGAGCTGGATGAGGTTCTCAAAATGTGGGAGGGCCTGGGCTACTATAGCCGCGCTCGCAATCTGCACGCCGCCGCGCAGGCGGTTGTAGAGGAATATGGCGGAAAGCTGCCCCAGACGGCAAAGGAGCTGCAAAAACTGAGGGGTATTGGCCCCTACACTGCCGGGGCCGTGGCCTCAATCGCCTTTGAGCAGCCGGTTCCCATTCTTGATGGCAATGTGATACGCGTATTGAGTCGCCTCTACGACATTGCAGACGATGTTACGGAGACACAGACGAAGCGTTACCTGTGGCAGTTGGCGGAAGGGCTGGTGCCGCAAGAGCGGCCCGGCGACTTCAATCAGGCGCTGATGGAGCTGGGCCAGCGTATTTGTGTTCCCGCAACGCCCAGGTGTCATCGTTGTCCTGTGGCCAGGCACTGCCTGGCGCGAGAACGTGGCACTCAGCTAGAGCGACCGGTGCGGCCGCCGCGCAAGAACCGGCCCCACTACAATGTGGCAGCCGGCGTCATCTGGCGCGATGATGGTCGTTTCCTGATCGCCCAACGCCCACTCGATGGGCTGCTGGGGGGCCTGTGGGAGTTTCCCGGCGGCAAGCAAGATCCGGGCGAGACGTTGCCTGAGACATTGCGCCGTGAGATTCAGGAGGAGCTGTCGATTGACATTGAGGTGGGGCCGCCGCTGGTCAGCGTGGAGCATGGCTATACCCACTTTCGCATCACGTTGCACGCCTTTCATGCCCGGTACCTTGGCGGCGTCCCGCAGCACCTTGGGGTTGCCGATCACGCCTGGGTAACTCTCGACGAGGTAGATAAATTTGCATTTGCCGTCACTGACCGTAAGATTATCTCCAGCTTGCGAACAGACAGCAGACAGTTGCCGCTGTTATAACAATGAGGATTGGGCCTGTGAGAGAGAGCTTTCTACATTGGTGTAAAGAGCGTTGGCGGGATGCAATGTTATGGCCCCTGAACCTGGTGCGGGAGCTGCCAGGACGGCTGACACGCCTTAGAAAAGTGACGGCGGCGGAGGCTGCCACGCTCAGGCTCTCGCCCCAAATGAAGCCGGTTGTGGGCCAGCCCGTGCGCCTGCATAACTCCATTGTTTACCTCTTCGATTTGCTGGGCGGCCCTGAGCTGGCTCAATATCTGATGCGCTTTGCCTTCCGCATCACTCCTCTGACGACGAAGGAGACGGCGGCGATCCAGTCTGTGCTTGGTCCGCTGGCTATCCGTTACCAGGATGTGCGCATTGCCGAAGGTGGGCTGCTGCCCTACATCTTCCGGCTGAACGGCGGGCGCGCCTTTTGCGCCTGGCACACCATCTTTCTGCCCAGTGAGGGCCGCCATACGAGGGATGATCATTCGCTGCTGGTCCACGAAGCGACGCACGTCTTTCAGTATGAGCGCACGGGCACTGCCTATATTGGCCACGCGCTTTATGCGCAGCGGCGTATGGGCAGGGGCGCGTATGATTATGGTGGCATCGAAGGCTTGAAGCAGGGAGTACCTTATAGCGCCTTCAACCGGGAGGCGCAGGCTCAGATTGCTCAGGATTACTTTGCGCGGCGAGAGGCCAAACAGGACGTTGAGCCTTACGAGCCATATATCCGCGAGCTGCGAGCCGGCCGTTTTTGAGCGAGGAGGCGTAACCGCTTGTTCTCCGCCGGGCGCTGGCGTGCGAAAGCAGCCTTTACACTGCTAATCCTGATAGTTCCCGTTGCCTGCGAAAGCAAAAACGAACGAGTCGTGACCCGCGTCGTCACCCAGCCGGTGACGGTTACAGGGGAGCCGGTGGAGGTGACGCGCATTGTCACCGAGACAGAGGTAATGGAGGTGACTGCGGCCCCCAGCGGTGAGAGCCCTGCGCGCAAGGATCTGGTTGTCTGTCTGGCAGAGGAACCGCCGACGCTCTACCTCTATGGTGAAGGGAGCGCTGCCCGCACTCATATCCTGCATGGTCTTTATGACAGTCTCTACCTGACTCGTTCTTTCGCTTACCAGCCACAGGGGTTGGCGCGTCTGCCCGACCTGGAACATGGCGACGCGGTTGTGACCGGGGTTGAGGTGGAGACCGGCGCGCGGGTGGTCAATGCCGACGGCCACCTGATCAGCCTGGAGCCGGGCGCCTGGCTGCGCGATGACGAGGGAAACCGCTTCCAATATGAGGGCGGCGTGGTGACACTGCCTCAAATGGTCGTCGATTTCGAGCTAAACCCCATGGTCTGGGAAGATGGAACGCCGGTCACTGCCGGCGACTCCGTTTTCAGTTTCGAGATTGCCTCCCACGTAGACACGATGACGCCCCGTTTTCTCATCGAGCGCACTGCTTCTTATGAGGCGACCGGTGAGCGAACCGTGCGCTGGACTGGTGTTCCGGGATGGCTGGACCCTACTTATTTCCTCAACGCCTGGACCCCGTTGCCCCGTCACGCCTGGCAAAACATATCGGCCGTAGATCTGCTGCGAGCGGATGCTTCGAACCGTAGTCCACTTTCCTATGGACCGTTCAGGCTGGCCGAGTGGACGCCGGGCAAGCAGCTCAGGTTGGTGCGCAACGAGCATTATTGGCGTGAAGGGTTTCCAAAGCTGGATAGCGTGACGTTTAAATTTATGCTGGATAGCAATCAGATTGTGGCCAGTTTGCTGGCAGGGCAATGTGACATTGCTCCAGAGAATGGTCTGGACGTCTCCCAGATGTCGTTCCTGATCGAGGCCCAGACACAGGACCTGTTAGCGCTCCATTTCCAGACCGGCGCCGTTTTTGAGCACATTGATTTTGGGATTAATTCGGTGCCAGAATATGCGAGCGGACGCCCCGATTGGTTTGAGGATGTACGTGTGCGCCAGGCGATGACGATGTGCACAGACCGGCAGCGAATGGTGGATACCATTCTGTATGGCCACTCTGAGGTCGTCCACAGTTATGTCCCGGCAGATCACCCACTCTACCCCGAAGAGAGCCTGACCATCTGGCCTTTTGACCCGCAGGCTGCCAACGAATTGCTGGACGAGGTGGGCTTCGTGGATGATGACGAGGATGGCGTTCGTGAATATCATGTTGCGACTGGCCTGGCCGGGGCTGACGGGCGGTGGAACGGAACGCCTTTTGTCGTGACGATGGGGGTCACGGCCGGCAACGAGATGCGGCGGCAGCTTACCGAAATTTTCCAGCAGGATATGGCCCAGTGCGGCATTGTGGTCGAGCCTTACTATCTCCCTTCGCGCGAGTGGTTCGAAGATGGGCCAGAAGGGCTACTTTTTGGCCGGCAGTATGATCTGGGCCAGTTCGGTTGGCTGACGGGTGTGGAGCCGCCCTGTTATTATTATGCAGGCTGGAATATTCCCGGCCCGCCAGAGGCAATGAGCGCGGAAGGAGAGCCGTTTTACCCGTCTGGCTGGCGCGGGCAAAACCAGACCGGTTGGAGCAGTGCAGAATTCGACGCCGCATGCAGCCAGGCGCTTGGGGCGCTGTATGGCAGTGATGCTCACGAACAGAATCATAGGCAGGCCCAGTTGATATTTGCGCGCGAGCTACCGGTTATCCCTCTTTTTATGCGGCTGAAAGTGGCTGTAACAGGGACCAACGTCGTCAATTTCAGCGTCGATTCCGGCCAGGAATCGGAGTTGTTTAACCTCTACGAGATCGATATTTCCAGCGCGCCGTAGCCGGTGGCCGGATCTGGCCTGGGTCATTAGTCCCCTTTGCCATCTCCACCGGTTCGGCTTTATAATGCCAGCCAGTTACGGTTGCCTGAGCAGATATGCTTGCGGCAATAGCTCGAGCCACAATCCGGGAAAAAATGATGGCCACCACCAAAAAACATATCCTCGTCGTTGATGATCATTTCGAGATACTTGAGTTTCTGCGTTCGATGTTGGAGCAGTCCAGCCCGAACTACCAGGTGCTCGGCGTGCCCTCGGCCGAAGAGGGGTTCCTGGAGATGCGACGCACACCATTTGATCTGCTGATCACAGATGTGCGCCTGCCGGGTATGAGTGGCTTTGAGCTGGTACGAAAGGTGCGAAGCTTTGCACCAGATACGCCGATCATCATGATCACAGCCTACTCGACGGCGCAAGGCAAGCAAGAGGCAGAAGCGTTAGGCGTCGCGCGCTATTTTGAGAAACCACTGGACACCGATGCTCTGTTGGCTGCCGTCTATACCGCTCTTTACCAGAAGCAAGCGGTAACACCGTCCCCAACGCCGCAGAGAAAACCAGCGGTAGCTGCCGTAGAACCATCGCAGCCTGCGGTAGACAACGTTCGTGAACGGTTGCAGACGTTGAGCACCGATACAGGAGCAGCGCAGGTTGTTGTGGCACACCGCGATGGCCGCATCCTGTCCTACGTGGGCAAGCAAGCCACAATTGATTTGCAACAGCTAGCCAGCCTGGTGGCAGTGGGCCTGGAGAACAGTTTCAGACTGGCACAGCAACTGCAGAGCAGGGAACCGTTAACGATCCAGTATCAGGCCGGAGAGCGCGTTGACCTCTATACGGCGAACGTCGGCCGCGACTACTTCTTGATGCTCCTCTTCGACGTTCAATCGCGCCGTGGGCGCATCGGCACGGTGTGGATTTTCGCCCAGCGCGCCATTAAGGATTTGAAAGAGCTGCTACCGGCTGCGTCTGGCGCAGCCGTTGCGAGCGTGGATGAGAACGCGGCTGAGCCATTACTACCGGCTCTAGAGGAAAAGGCGCAGCCTGGCGCTGTTTCTGAAGAAGTTGAGCCGGAGCCGGCAGCAGAGGATGAGCCTGGCAAAGCGCCTGAAGCCGTGCACGGCGATACAGATTTAGAGGAAGCGGTGGAGATGGTATCTGAAGATCCAGCGGCTGAGGAGGAGCCAGCGCTGCCAGAAGTTGACATGGCGGCGTTGGCTGAAGCGTTAGGTGGCGTGGAGCCGGCAGCAGAGCCAGAACTGAATACCTTTTGGGACGAAGCGACCAGCGCCACTTCTGAAGAGTTCGATAGTGAAGGTCTTTCATTTGAAGAGGCGATGAGGCGAGGGTTGCTGCCGCCCGAGTTTGGTGAAGAAGTGACCTAGGTTAGCGGGAGCGACTTTTCTTCCGGCGGCGGTTGCGCCGCTTTTCTTCCAGATAGCCAACAATCTCCCCGGCAACATCCACGCCGGTTGCTCGTTCGATTCCTTCCAGGCCCGGCGACGAATTAACCTCCAGAAGTAACGGTCCATGTCGTGAGAGCACCAGATCGACGCCGGCCACGCCCAGGCGATGTAGGGCCGCCGCCTGCAAGGCCAGGTCCACAATTTCCGGATCCGGCCGGATGCTGTAAGAGGTAGCGCCGCGGTGCAGATTGGCACGAAAGTCGCCATCGGGCGCAATGCGGCGCATGGCAGCCACACACCGATCGCCAACAATAAGCAGGCGCAAATCGCTTCCTTTCGCCTCTTTGATGAACTCCTGCACCAGTACCGGCCGTTGCCCGTGGCGAAAAAGCACTGCCAACACAGCCCGTGCCGTGGGCAGATTGGGGGCCAGGATCACCCCTTTGCCCTGCGTTCCTTTCAACACTTTGATAACAACTGGTAGTCCGTTGACCATCTGCACCGCTTCAGCCAGGTCGTTTAGATGGGAGACGATGGCTGTCGCCGGTGTCGGCAATGAGGCTTCCTGCATCAACTGCAGACTTTGTAGCTTGTCCCGTGATTGGGCGATGGCCTGAGAGCGGGCGGTGGTGGTCACGCCGCGTGATTCATATTGGTGGACGACGGCAACCCCGTAGCGCGTTATGGAAGCGCCAATACGGGGAATGATGGCGTCTACACGCGGCAAGTGGTAGTTGAAGTGCCGGGAGCGCAGGTGTGGAGCAATGCCGAGATAGCGGGCAGCCTGTAGAGTGTCGATGACTATTACACGGTGCCCTCGTCGCCGAGCCGCCTCAACCAGGCGTTCTGTACTGTAGAGCGTGCGGTTACGCGAAAGGATGCCAATTCTCATGGATGCAAAATAGTATAGTCCGGTGCGGGGGTCGCAATCAGCCTCCGTTTTGACCACAGGCTGATTACCGTTACAATCCCCATTTGCTGTGCTCAATAAGACGAATATGGAGAATCAACCTTAATGCAGCAGTCTGTAACCGGTGTCTGGATGATTGTGCCCACCTACAACGAGGCCGACAATCTGGATGAATTATTAAGCCGCCTCCTGTCATTACCTGTACCGCTAAATGTGCTGGTGGTCGATGACAACTCCCCGGATGGCACGGGGCGTATTGCCGACCAGTGGTCCTCAGCTTATCCCGGCCGGGTGGACGTGATACACCGCGCGGGGAAGCTGGGTCTGGGTACTGCTTATATTGCCGGTTTCCGGCGTGCCCTGGATCTGGGTGCTAACTATATTATGACGATGGATGCCGACTTCTCCCATAATCCACAGTATATCCCAGCCATGCTGGAGAAGGCACAGCGGCATCATGTGGTTATTGGTTCTCGCTATGTGCCCGGCGGCGGCTCGCGCAATTGCACCTGGAAGCGCATCTTGCTGAGCCGGGCGGCGAACCTCTTTGCACGCACAGCGCTGGGCCTGAAAGCGCAAGATGCAACTGCCGGCTTCCGCCTTTACCGGCGCGAGGTTTTGGAATCGATTCCACTGGACCAGATCTTTTCTAGCGGCTACTCCTTTTTAGTTGAAATGCTGTTTATGTGCCAGCGCCGTGGCTGGTCGGTTGGGGAAGTGCCGATTATTTTTGAAGACCGGCGCAAGGGAATGACGAAAATCTCGCGCCAGGAGATTTTTAAAGCTCAGTATACCGTATTGCGCCTATTTTTGCGGAGAGTGTTCGGTGGCGAGCCTCACCGCCCGGCGGTGCCTGTAACCAACTGATGAAGACGGTTACCGTCCGCTGCAACCTCTGCGGTCACGATGATTGGTTTGTGCGCTTTCCGGCGACGCTCAATAGTAGAGAGGCGCCCGATGTACGCGCGTTCCGTTGCACGAGCACCAGCTATGGCGAGCATCCCCAGATCGTACAATGTCGTTACTGCGGTTATGTTTACGCCAACCCGCGTTGGGTAGCCACCGACCTCCTTGATGCCTATCAGGCTGTGGAGGACGAGACGTATGTCATAGAGCGTCAGGGGCGTGAGCTGACCTTCCGCAAGCATCTGGAATCGTTGCACCAGATCACCGGCCCTGCTCAGGGCCGGCGCCTGTTGGATGTGGGGGCCTATATCGGCGTTTTCGTAGAGGTAGCGCGAGATGCAGGATGGCAGGCGTGCGGGGTAGAACCGTCGCGCTGGGCTGTGGAAGAAGCCAGAAGGCATAACCTGCCTGTTATTCAGGGCACACAACAATCTCTCGACCCAGAGAACGAGAAATTTGACGTTATCACCATGTGGGACGTGATCGAGCACGTGCCCGATCCATCTGCCGAGCTGGCCCGCTCCTTTGAACTGCTGAAACCGGGGGGGATCATCGCTGTACATACGATGGACATAGAAAGCGTTGCCGCGCGGCTTTTGGGGCAGCGCTGGCCCTGGCTGATGGATATGCACATCCAATACTTCAGCCAGCGTACGATGAAGCAAATGCTGCAAAAGAATGGATTTGAGCTTATTTGGTGTGGCGCGCAGGGCCGTTACCTGCGCCTCGGCTACCTGGCGTCCCGGCTTCAGGCGCTGAACCTGCCCCTGAGTAAGGGCGTCGTAAGGCTGGTGGAACAAATGGGACTGAACCAGTTGCCGCTCCCGATAAACTTTGGCGATCTATTCACAGCATATGCCCGCCGCCCCATAGTGCGTTAAAGTAGGGGCGCCCAGTTCAGGGATTAGTTTCACTGACAACATAGCGAGCATACTCAAATGAGCGATATCATTGTTCCGTCGCGGCCGGCCTCGTGGAGTCGTTGGCTGACTCTGGACCGGCTGGTGACTCTCATCGTGTTTATTGCCATCTTCAGCATGGCGGCCCGCTTTCCGCTGGATACGGACGGTTGGTGGCATCTACAGTCGGGGCGCTGGATGGTGGAGAATGGGCAGATTCCGCGTGTGGACCCATTTTCGCACACCCGCTTTGGCCAGCCGTGGATTGATCATGGCTGGCTGGCGCAGCTCATCATCTATCTGACCTATCGCGCGCTTGGTTTTGGCGGTCTGGTTCTGCTGGTTTCGGCGTTGGTCACAGTGGCCTTCTACTTTGCCTGGCTGCAATGCCAGGGCGGGGAACGCTGGACGCGCGCCTTTGTCTTCATCATCGCCGCTGTAGCTTCAGGCATCATCTGGTCGGCCCGGCCGCAGATGGTCACCTTTGCGCTAACGGCGCTGGTGGCCTATATCCTCTACCGTTACAAGCAGGGCCAGCGCCGGATCATCTGGTGGTTGCTGCCGGTGATGGTTTTTTGGGCCAACATTCACGGCGGCTTTGCCGTGGGCTTTATCCTCATCGCTGCCTACGCTTTTGGTGAATTGGGTAATCTCATCCTCAGCAGCGGAGCCATTGCCGAAGAGCATAGCCCGCACATTGGGTGGGGTGGGTTGGTAAAGCTGTTGCTGGTTGCGGCAATTTCCTTTCTGGCGCTGGCATTGAACCCCAATGGCATCGAAATGTGGACCTACCCCTTCCGCACGGTGGGCATTGGTGTCCTGCAAGATTACATTCTGGAATGGCAGCCGCCGGACTTTCACCAGATTTACATGCACCCGTTCATCTGGCTGTTGCTGGCGGCCATCACCGCCTTTGGGCTGGCCGGGCGACGCGCCGATTTCACCGACCTCACGCTGGTCGCCTTATTTACGTACATGTCTCTACTGGCAGTGCGCAACGTGCCGCTTTTTGCCCTGATCAGCGCGCCCATCATCGTCCGTTACGGAACGATGGCTCTGTCGCGCTGGCGGGGTGAAAGATGGCTGGCCGGGACAGGAAAACGCCGCATACAACCCGCATTTATGACCCTGAACTGGCTGTTACTGATAGCCGTTCTGGGCGCCGGTGTCTTGTTTGTCTCCAGCAAGATGATTTCGGCCTCGGTTGTGGCGGAGCAGCCGGAGGAGCTGCCCGTGGGAGCCGTTGCCTATTTGCGGGAGCACGAGCCGTCAGGTCCTATATTCAACAATTACAATTGGGGCGGCTATCTGATCTGGCATCTGCCACAGTACCCGGTCTTTGTCGATGGCCGCACTGACTTGTATGACGATGAGCTATTGCGGGAGTATCTTGCCATTTACCACGCAGGCGATGGCTGGCGGGAGGGGCTGGATCGCTATGGCATCAACCTGGCGCTGCTGGAAAGCGCCAGCTCGCTTTCTGAGAAGCTGAACGAGGACGGGGAGTGGGAACGGGTGTACCATGATGCTATTGCGACTGTGTTCGTGCGCAACTAAGCTCTACAGGCATGCCCGAACTGACCTTTGGTATGCGTTGGTTTACGGCCTGTATAGTGGTCAATTCGTCCGCATGTTGTTATGTGGCGCCCTGCTAAAAACGGGGCGAATCTTGAACTAAAGCATTCTGTGGCGGGCCACGAATGTTTTATGGGTGAAAGGGTTTGGCTAGTTACGACGCTTCCGAGATGACCGTCGCCAGGAGCAACCAGCGCAGCCGCTTGCTGTCTCTGATCCGGCAATTGTGGTGGGTCGCTTTTCTGGGGCTGGCGCTGCAGGCTTTTTGGGCGTTGCGGCTGGAGCACCCCACCTATTTCGATGCCTACTATTACACCCTCAACGCACGCCAACTGGCCACAGGGCAAGGCTTTTGGGAAGAGATTATCTGGCATTATCTGGATGACCCTCAGGGGATACCCACGCCCAGCCACACTTACTGGATGCCGCTGGCCTCCATCATCGGTGCAGCCGGTTACTGGCTTAGCGGAACGTTTCGTGGTGCGCAGTTGCCGTTCTGGCTGATGGCCGGTCTTCTGCCCCTCCTCAGCTATGCCATTAGCTGGCAGTTGCAGCGACGGCGCTTTCAGGCCTACGCTGCCGCTGCGCTCACGGCAACGGGCGGTTATTATGCCGCTTATTGGGTGCAACCGACGACGTTCGTGCTCTTTGCCTGGGTGGGCGGCTCCTGCCTGCTCTTCCTGGCCCTGGCCCAGAAAACGGGACGCCCCCTCTTCTGGTTGCTGGCCGGATTGACGGCGGGGCTGGCGCACCTGACCCGCGCTGACGGCCTCCTGTTCATAGGGCTGGCGTTGCTCTTCTGCCTGCTGGCGGCAAAGCAGCACAGCCGTTGGTGGCTGGGAGCATTGCTCTCGCTGGCCGGTTACGCAGTGGTGATGACGCCCTGGTTCTGGCACCTGTGGCGTACGACGGGCAGCCCCCTGGCGGCTGGCGGCACACAGACGATGTTTCTGACGCAATACGATGACGTGTTTGCTTACGGTCGCGCGTTCACGCTCGAGCACTATCTTGCCTGGGGCATCGGCAATATTTTGACCTCAAAGCTGAAGGCGGTCTGGCTGGCCGTGCAGACTTATATTGCCGTCCCAGGGTTGACCGCCTTTACCTTTTTCATCGTCGTTGCCTGGTTCGCTGCGCGCCGTTCAGCAGCCCAACGCCGCTTTCTGAGGCCGTTCACCTGGTATGCCATACTCCTCTTTGTGAGCATGAGCCTGCTGTTCACCTTCCCAGGGCAACGAGGCAGCCTGCTCCATTCATCGACAGCGTTGTGGCCCTGGACGATGGCTCTGGCGCCTCTAGGGGTCACGGCGACGGTAGAGTGGATCGCAGCGCGCCGCCGTCACTGGCGCGCCAAACAGGCGCTGCAGCTATTCCTGCCCGCCTTTGTGCTGATGGCCCTGGTTATCACCTGGTTCGTTTCTTCCTCCCACCCGCTCGCCGTTGAAGAAGCGGCAGTCTACGAAGAGATAGGCGCGACCTTACCACAGGATGCCGTGGTCATGACTGGTGACCCCCCAGGCTGGTACTATCACACCGGCATCCGCGCCGTCGTTACGCCCAATGAAGCGGTTGATGTCGTGGTTGAGGCCGCCGCACGCTATGGTGTGGATTATCTGCTCCTGGATGAGCACCGGCCGGCGCCCCTGATTGAGTTCTACGAAGGGCGCACCGGCTCTGAGCATTTCCAGCTTGTGAGACACTTTGGCGATGGCTTCCAGCTCTACCGCTTTGTGCAGGGGGGTGGGTCATGAAAGTCGTGAGCGAACAACGTGCGCTTGCCAGCAAGGTTCGTTGGTCAGCTCTGTTTGGCGAGCGCCAATGGTTACCCCTGGTGGTTGGTATAGTAGCGGTCACTGCCTATGTGGCTATCGCCGCCTTGCAGTCACAACCGGGGTTTCCACTGGACGATGGCTGGATACACCAGACATATGCCAGGAATCTGGTGCAGAGCGGGCGCTGGGAATTTGTGCCCGGTGTTGTCAGCGCCGGCTCTACGGCTCCTCTGTGGACTCTGTTGCTGGCGCTGGGCTATCTCCTGGGCGTTCCTTACCTGTTCTGGAGCTATTTGCTCGGTACACTCTGCCTGGGCTGGTTGGCGCTGGCCGGAATGGGGTTGTGGTCTGTGCTGTGGCCGGAGCAGAGAGACAAAGCGTTGCTGGCGGGAGTGGTCCTGGTCCTGACGTGGCCTTTTGTTTGGGCTGCTGTCAGCGGCATGGAAACGCTTCTCTTCCTGGCGTTGGGCGTCACTGTGCTATGGCTCTATTTTTCCGATGAGGCCTACGGCAGTGGCCTGTGGCTGGGTGTGGTTGCCGGTCTGCTGGTGCTCACACGACCGGAAGGCTTACTGTTGGTGGGTCTGGTGGCGGCAGCCCACCTTCTACAGCGTTCATACCGCTCTCTCCTCCTGTATCTGGCCGGCACCCTCATACCATTGGCTCCTTATTTTCTCTTTAACCTGAGCCTTTCTGGTGAAATATGGCCTAACACTTTCTACGCCAAACAGACGGAGTATGCTGTGTTGCTGGAACAACCGTTTTTGCAACGGCTGCTGCATCTACTCTATTTCAGCGCTGGCGGACCGGCCGAAGGGTGGCGCGGCATGAGCAGCGCCCATTTGCTATTGGCGCCGGGGCTGTTCTATGCCGCCTGGCAGGCCATCCGGCGCGATGTGCAGCAACGGCGTTTGCGTCTGATGTTACCGCTGTTGTGGGCGGCCGGGCACGTTTTTGTTTACGCCTGGCGCTTGCCGGTGACTTACCAGCACGGGCGCTATCTCTGGGCAGCATTGCCAGTCTGGATTCTATACGGGCTGGCGGGGTGGGTTGTGCTTCTGGCCCTGCCATTTTTCAGGCGCTCTCCCTGGCGCATCGTGCGCCGGATAGCGCCGCTGGTGTTTGCGGTGATTCTGCTGCTTTTCGCCCTGTTTGGCGCTGGCGCTTATGCTACTGATGTAGCGTTTATTCAGAATGAGATGGTAGATGTGGCCCACTGGATTCGTGAGAATAGTGCGCCTGATGCCGTGGTCGCTGCCCATGATATTGGAGCCATTGGCTTCTTCGCCGAACGACCCTTGCTGGACCTGGCGGGCCTGATTTCACCAGAGGTTATCCCCCTGCTGGCGGATGAAGCGGCGATGAGCGATTATGTCTTAGAGAGTGCGGCGCAGTATCTTGTGACAGCGCCTGGCTGGCCCTATCCGTTGCTCACGTCGGCCGAAGATGTGGTATTGCTCTATGAAAGTGACTACCTGTGGACTCGCCAGGAAGGCCTGAACAATATGGCTGTTTATCGCTTGCCATAGGAGTAAGAGGCTGCGTGAAGGCATGTGGTGCAATGGTACTATAGAATTGATGCACTTTTCTTTTTCATGGTATACTGCTCGCGAATTGGGCGGAGGAGCAGTAATTGAGCAGGGGTAAATAGTCGCAATCCCGGAGGTAACGTTGTCCGAAAGTATTAGAATAATGGTTGTGGATGATCATCCTGTTTTCCGACAGGGTTTGCGGGACGTGCTTGAGATTGAGCCACAAATGGAAGTTGTTGGAGAGGCTGCTGATGGGGAGAAAGCTCTCGGCGTTGCCTACGACCTGAGGCCCGATGTGGTGCTGATGGACATTAACCTGCCCAACATGAACGGCCTGCAGGTGACCAGGCAGATTAAGTCGGACTTGCCGGAGATCAATTTCATCATGATTACCGGTTATGATGATGCCGAGCAGGTGTTTCACGCGCTGCGGGCGGGAGCTGCGGCTTATTGCCCCAAGGACATCACCCCTGAGGCGTTGATTCGTGTCATACTCGCCGTACATGCCGGCAATTATGTGGTCGGTGAGAAGGTGATGACACATGACGAGGTGGTGAGCTGGATCGAAAAGAGGGTAGGACGCCTGGTTGGCTCGCTATCCAGCGATATGGAAGAGTTCCTGTTGCCCCTATCACCACGCGAAATGGAGATCTTAGAGCATGTGACGCGGGGTATGAGCAATAAGGAAATTGCGTTCAAGCTGGGTATCAGCCACCAGACTGTAAAGAACCATATGACCTCGATTCTGCGCAAGCTGCGCGTTGACGACCGCACGCAAGCAGCCGTCTATGCACTCAGCCGCGGCTGGGTGCGTCTGGAAAATATGCGCAACTAGACTGTTTATTGTAAGCGTAAGCAGCAAGCAGGTGAGGTTACAATGAAAAGCGAGAGGGGAATGGAGGACGGCCAGAGCTTCCAGGCATTCATAGAGGAAACGTACAAAGAGTACGAACAGACGCAGCAGCAGTTGCGCGAGATCGATGTTTTGATCAAGCAGAGCGCTGCGGAAGTGGAACGGCTTGCCCAGCGGAATGCACAGGTGAGCAACTACGTGCGCCAGCTCCAGACCAATTTTGACACGATTCCTCGTGAGGACATCCGCGAGGGATACGAGGAGCAGCAGAATGCGCAACAGCGGCTCTTCACCATGCGTGGCCAGTTGGAAAAGCTACAAAGCGACCAGCGCAATCTGGAGCGGCTGTCCGAGTTCCAACGCCGCCTCCTGGAGTTGACCGAAGAGATGGGAGCGCTTCCCGAAATGCGCCACTCCCTTAGCTCTCGTGACCAGTCCAACATTATCCGCGTGGTTCAGATGGAAGAGTCAGCCCGGCAGAGCCTGGTGCGTCGCATGCATGATGGCCCCGCTTCCTCTCTTAGCAATTTCATCTTGCAGGCGGAAATCTGCCAGCGTTTCTTCGACAAGAACCCGGACCGCGCTCGCGCCGAGCTAAACACCCTGAAGGCGACGGCCAGCAATACGTTTGAGACAGTGAAGGATTTTATCTTTGACCTGCGCCCGATGATGTTGGACGATCTTGGCGTTGTACCCACCTTGCGCCGCTATGTAGAAACGTTGCAGGAAAAGGAAGGGCCGCAGCTCTCGATTACGGTAACCGGCATGGAGCGACGGCTGGAAGGCCACATTGAGATTACGGTCTTCCGTGCTGTGCAAGAGCTGTTGAACAACGCTCGCCGCCACGCTCGGGCCACCCAGATTCAGGTGTTGCTGGACCTCACTCAGGAAAGGGTGCTGGCCGTGGTCGAGGATAATGGCAGCGGATTTAGCGTGGAAGAGGCCGTAAGCGGCAGTGAAATGGGACGGACGATTGGCCTATCTACCATGCGTGAACGCATTAAGATGCTGGGCGGCGAGTTCAATATTCAAAGTAATCTGGGACATGGAACCCGCGCCGAATTTTCAATACCGCTGGAGCCTGAAGCGGAAATAGTACTGTAGTAGGTTGTGGCCCTTCTCGAGTAAATTCAAGTACCACAATCCTATTGAACTGGCACTTTAATAAATGTACACTGTCTTTAAGTTAACCAAGCCGGGCGCTTCAGGCCCAGTCAGGTTATTATTTTATTCAAAGTTTTCTTTTATCCTTAAGGAGGTATAGAGAAATGTTGTTCCTGCATCGTGAAGAGGGTCAGGGTCTGGTAGAATATGCATTGATTCTCGTACTGGTCGCTATCGTTGTTATTGCCATTTTGACCCTGCTCGGCCCGCAGATTGGTAACGTGTTCAGCCGTATTACCAACGCGATGAGCACCGGCACCTAATTCTGGTAGTTAACTATATCTAGATTGAGCCCTATCGTAGTCGTCGATAGGGCTCTTTTCTTTTCGGCATTGACGTTTCGAGTATCATGTTTAAGGGGATTCGGGTGTGCCGGGAGCCGTTCCACACCGGCATGTGAAATTAGTACCTGTAGGCACTCTGTAACCTTGACTTTGACCCTTGGCAGAGTATGATGGGAAAAAGTTCTCGTGCTGAGTACTACTTCACTTTACTTTTTGTCTATAAAAAAACTCCTGCGGGATAACGAATGCCAGAAAAAATCCGAGTTCTAATAGTCGACGATCTTCCTGAAACTCGGGAAAACGTCCGGAAATTACTTCAGTTTGAGTCTGATATTGAAGTGATCGCTCAGGCGGGCGATGGGGAGCAAGCCGTTGAAATGGCCCAGAAGCACCGCCCGGACATCATCCTCATGGATATTAACATGCCTGGGCTTGATGGCATTGGCGCCAGCCAGGCCATTGTTCAGAGAGTGCCGACTGCACAAATTATCATCATGTCGGTACAGAGCGAGGCTGACTATTTGCGGCGAGCTATGCTGGCCGGCGCTCGCGACTTCTTGATGAAACCGTTCTCGGGCGACGAGCTGGTAACCGCTATCCGGCGCGTGCACCAGATGCGCCCGGCAGTGACAGAAAAGGTTGCCGAAGCCAGGCCTGGCCGTTCTGAACGAAGTGCCCGCGCTATGCCGGTAGAGACAGAGGGGAGGATTATCTCTGTCTATAGCCCCAAGGGGGGAAGTGGCTGCACAACCATTGCTGTCAATCTGGCGGTTGCGCTGGCAGACCAGGGCTATTCCACGCTGCTGATCGACGGTAGTCTGCAATTTGGCGATGTGGCGATTATGCTCAATCTGAAACCGTCGACGTCGGTCCTCGACTTGATGGACCGTATTGAAGATCTGGATCCGGATCTGGTGAGTAGCGTCGTGGTACGGCACGATAGCGGTTTGAGGGTGCTGATGGCGCCGCCACGGCCTGAGATGGCCGATCTGGTGACTGAAGAGAAGATGAAGACGCTCCTGGCTGCCCTGCGCCAGAGCTTTGAATATATCATTATCGACACCAGCACCAGCCTGGACGATGTGGCGCTGGCCATGCTGGATATCTCAGATCGCATCTTCCTCGTCACGCAGCAGAGCCTTCCTACACTGAAGAATGTCAGCCGCTTCTTTGATCTGGCCGAAACGTTAAGTTATGAACGTAGCCAGGTCGTTTTAATTGTAAATCGCGCATCGGAAAGTATGGGGATTTCAGTTAAGGATATTTCGGAAACCCTGAAGCGACCTGTCCTGACTACCATCCCGGTTGACGATGAGGCGGTCAGCCGCGCCGCCGATCAGGGCCGGCCGCTTGTCATAAGCAAGAGCCGCAAACGCCCTATTGTGACCTCCCTGGTCAAACTGGCCGATCTGACCGTAGCAGAATTTGAAAGGAGTGCGGGCGCTGACAATGGCGCCGAGAGACCGGAGCGAGTGCCTTTCCTGAAGCGTATTTTTGGCTTTGGACGGCGGCCGGAAGCAATCAGCTAACATAGGAGAAAGACCGTGTCGCTCTTAAAACGTATTGCGAGCAGCCAGGAACAGCCGGAGAGCGAGAACCGTTCCTCCAAATTGCAAGAACTGCGGGTCAAGCGGGCCTCTCCGGCCACTGGTACTCGCGATGCCTTCGTCGATCTCAAGAATCGAATTCAGCAAAAATTGATTGCTGAACTTGATCCCAGCATTAACATCAGCCAGACGTCGGAAGTGCGGGCGACGATTCAGGAGATGTTTGAGACGATGCTGGTGGAGGAGCAGATTGTTCTCAGCCGCAATGAAAAGCGAGTTCTATTTGAACAGATTGTGGCTGAAATCCTTGGCTTTGGGCCTCTGGAAAAGTACCTCAGCGTTGATGGGCTGACGGAAATCATGGTCAATGGCCCAAAGCAGGTGTTTGTGGAGCGTGGCGGCAAGCTGCAGAAGGTGAACACCAATTTTGAGGACCAGGAACACCTGATGCGCATCATTGACCGCATTGTGGCTCCGCTGGGCCGTCGCATTGACGAGGGGTCGCCGATGGTTGATGCCCGTCTGCCCGATGGCTCTCGTGTCAATGCTGTGATTCCGCCGATTTCGATTAATGGCCCAGCGCTGACGATTCGTCTCTTCTCCAAAATTCCGTTAACTATCGAGAACCTGATTGAGTTCGGTTCAATCACCCGCGAAGCGGTGGAATTTCTACGCGCCTGTATTGTTGCTAAGCTGAACGTGGTCGTCGCCGGTGGTACAGGTTCTGGTAAGACAACGCTGCTCAACATCGTTTCTAACTTCATCCCTGATGACGAGCGCATTATCACGATTGAAAACGCGGCGGAACTGCAACTACGCCAGGAACACGTGGTCACGCTCGAGTCGCGCCCGCCCAATGTGGAGGGCCGTGGTGAAGTTTCCATCCGCGACCTGGTTGTGAACTCCCTGCGTATGCGCCCTGACCGCATTGTGGTCGGCGAGGTGCGCAGCGGTGAGGCTCTGGACATGCTCCAGGCAATGAATACCGGTCATGATGGAAGTTTGACGACCTTGCATGCGAACAGCCCGCGCGATGCACTATCCCGTCTGGAGACAATGGTGCTCATGTCGGGTATGGATCTGCCGCACCGCGCCATACGCGAGCAGATTGCGGCAGCCCTGGATCTGATTGTGCACACCGAGCGTATGCGTGACGGCTCCCGCAAGGTTATTTCAATCAGCGAGATTCAGGGTATGGAAGGGGATGTTATCACGATGTCCGAAATCTTCCGTTTTGAGCAGACCAGCATAGAAGATGGTAAAGTGATCGGTCGCTTGCGTCCCACCGGCTTGCGTCCGAAGTTTATGAATAAGATTCGCGAAGCGGGCATTATGCTGCCGCCTACGATCTTTGGTATTGGCACCCGAGGCCGGTAGGGAGGATAGAATATGTCTCCGTTGCTTTTGCTTGCGGCTGGAATTGCATTATTGATGATGTTCGGCGCTGGTGTTGCCCTGCTCGCCGGGGGGCGCAGCGAGGTCGACGAGCGGATGCAACAATTTGTGGTGACGGGGGATGCTGAAGCTATTGAGCTTGAGGAGTATGCAGGATCCCAGCAGGACATGGCTGACCGGCTGGACGAGGCCCTGTCTGGGCGCGGCTTTTTCGAGCCAATTCGCAAACGAATTTCGATGGCTGACGTCAAGTTGCGCGTCAGCGAATATATCATCCTGCAGATCCTCTCCGCTTTTGGGCTGGCGGCCGTTGCCCATTTCATTTTCAGCTTTTCGAGCGTACTGGTCATAGTCGTCTTCCTGTTTGGGTTACGCGCCCCTCGTATCTACCTGGGTATGGCGGCGGGACGACGGTTGCGCGCCTTTGATAACCAACTAAGCGACACCCTCAATCTGTGGGTTAACGCATTGCGCTCTGGTTATAGCGTCTTGCAGGGCATGGAGGCGATTGCAACCGAGTTGCCGCCGCCAATTTCTCGCGAGTTTGAGCGTGTAGTGCAGGAGGTCCGGCTCGGTTTAAGTCTGGAGCAGGCGCTGGCAAACATGTTGCGCCGTGTCCCGTCAGAGGATCTGGATCTGATCATTACGGCGGTCAGTATTCAGCGCGAAGTTGGTGGTAATCTGGCAGAAATTCTGGATGTGATCAGTCACACCATCCGCGAGCGCGTTCGCATTAAGGGCGAAATCCAAACATTGACGGCGCAGGGTCGCCTGACCGGCTGGATTATCAGTGGGTTGCCTGTCGGTCTGGCCTTTATTCTCTACTCCATCAATCCTGACTACGGAGGTCAGATGATTGTTAGGGAGGCGCCGTTCATTATTCCTGAAACCCTGCCCTGTGGCTGGCTGGTCCTGGCTATCGGCGCCTTCATGATTTTTCTCGGCGCAATGGCCATCAGAAAGATTGTGGATATCGAGGTTTAATTTCAGTAGCACCAGATAAAGGTAGCTCTGGTGGAGGAACTATGCCAGGAACGACAGTTTTACTTATTGGCGTCATCGCATTTGTCCTGATTGTGGCCAGTGTGCTGCTGCTACGGCGGGCTGAAGAAGATCCGTTGGGCGCTCGTATCGACGAGTACGCCGCCCGCGATGAAGCAGTCTCCATTGAAGAAATTGAGCTTTCACTGCCTGTCACAGACCGCGTTATTGTTCCCTTCTTGAGAGGGGTCGGGAACTTCATCAGCCGCTTCGCCCCGCAGTCCGCCATGGAGCGCACCGCGCAGCAGCTGCAGATTGCGGGCAGCCCGCGCAACATGTCAGCAGCCGAGTTCTGGGCGATTCGTGGCGTTAGCACGGTGGCATTGAGTGGCCTTGGTTTCATGCTGACACTTCGCATGGATAACAACTCACAGGGGCGAATTCTCTTGATGCTGCTCTTCGTTCTCCTCGGATTTATGTTGCCTCAGCTCTGGCTGATGTCAGCTATTTCCCGGCGCAAGGATGCCATCATTAAGAAGCTCCCTGACGCTTTGGATTTGATGACGATCTGCGTGGATGCCGGGCTTACGTTTGATGGGGCGATGGACAGGGTCAACGAGAAGTGGAACGATCCGCTCTCTTTAGAGTTTGGACGCGTTATTTATGAAATGCAGTTGGGCAAAACTCGCAGACAGGCTCTACGTGATATGGTGGAGCGCATCGACGTGCCTGATGTAACCAGTTTCGTGGCATCGATTTTGCAGGCGGACCAACTTGGCGTCAGCATTGGCCGAGTGTTGCGCATCCAGTCTGAGCAGATGCGTATCCGGCGGCGACAGCGAGCTGAGGAGAAAGCGCAACAAGCGCCCATTAAGATGCTGTTCCCACTCGTGTTCCTGATCTTCCCGGCCATGTTCATTGTGCTGCTTGGCCCGGCCGGGTTCCAGATCATGCGCAGTGGAGCGCTGAGCGCCCTGGGCGGTTAAGCCTCCACTGACTGGCCAATGATTGGCCGGTGCCAATAAGTTGAGGAACGTTCACAGCCGGCTATTATGGCGACGTGTGCGCCATATAATTGACCAGAGTATCAAATTCGTTCTTCCCCCGGCGTGTGTCTCCTGCCGCCGGGCCGGCGAGTTGTTTTGCCACCAGTGCCGGGAGGAGCTTATCTGGCTGCGGGAGCCAATGTGCCGCCAGTGTGGACGCCGCACCCATTCCCCCAGCATTCTCTGCCCTTCCTGTCACAAGAACCCTTCTCCTCTTTCGCACATTGCTGCTGCCGTGGCTTTCGGCGGCCCGGCGCGCGAGGCAATCCACCAGTTTAAGTTTGAAGGTATGTTTGGCGTGGCTCCGGTTCTGGCTGAGCTGATGATCGCCGCGTGGCCTGCCTGGGCTTCTGACGTCGATTTGTTGTGTCCCATTCCCTTACACCATGAACGAGAGCGAGAAAGAGGTTATAATCAGTCTAACCTGCTGGTGCGATCGTTACAGCGGCAGGTAGGGATAGAAAGTGATTTCAATGCCTTGCACCGCGTCAAGCATACCCGCCCACAGATTGGCCTGGACAAAACTGAGCGCCAGGACAATGTGAAGAGGGCGTTCAAGGCAGTGCGCGAAAGAGTCGCCGGTCGAAGAATTTTGCTAGTGGACGACGTATGTACCAGTGGGGCCACTCTTACTGCTGCCGCCATTGCGCTGTTAGAAAGCGGGGCGACCATGGTCAGTGGATACTGCCTGGCGCGCCCGTTGATTGAATAGATCAACTGCTTCAGATCGTTTGTTATTCTTGATAAACGGAAAATGAAGCAACGGCTATAGGAGAAATAAGATGGAGATTCTGATTCACAGTCACAACATGGAAGTGTCTGATCGACTCCAAGAGTACGTTGAAAAGAAGACGAAGCGGCTAGACCGGTATCTGCCGAATCTGGCTGAGGTTCGGGTGGATCTTGCCGAGGAGAACACGCGCAGTTCGGTTCAGCGCCACGTCGCGCAGGTAACCATTCGTGATGAGCGTGGCACCATCTTGCGCGCTGAGGAACGAAGCAACGATATGTTTGCGTCGATTGATGCCGTCGTCGACAAGCTGTACCGGCAGATCAATCGCTATCGTGGCAAGCGCCGCCGCAATCGCCGCTCCGGTGCTGATGAGTTTGCTGACTACGAGCCATTGCCGTTGGATGAAGAATTTTTGGAAGAGGAAGAAGGCCCTCGTGAAATCGTGCGGCGCAAGCGGTTCCCGCTGCAGCCGATGTCGGTGGAGGAAGCGGTTGACCAGATGGAGCTGTTGGGCCACGATTTCTTTGTCTTCTTCAATCCCGATGAACAGGCTGTGAACGTCGTCTACAAGCGCCTCGATGGCAACTACGGCCTGCTCTTGCCTGAGCTTCGTTAATCTTTAACTTTGTAATGTACAGGGCAACCACGCCGCAGTGGTTGCCCTTTTTTTATGAGAAGCGATGTTGTTTGAATGAAAAAGAGGACTGTTACAGCCGTAGTCATGGTTGGGGAGCGCGATGGCGCGGAAAATGCGGTCGCCTGGATTCAACAGGCGCGTCGTCTGGCGGCGAAAGATCTGATGGCGCAACTGGCGCAACAGCCGCTGATAGAGCGTATTATCCTGGCTTCCCCGCACAACGAGGAGTTTGAAGGGGCTGCCTATGACGAGTATGTCTGCACAGCTCCTGGCCCCATCCACGTTGGGCAGCAATTAGCTGCGTTGGTGGAGGAGCATGATATCAGCCACCTGCTCTATTTTGGCGGCGGCGCAGCTCCCCTGTTGGAGGACGAGGTGCTTGGCGAAGTCGTGGATCGGCTGGCGGCGGCTCGCGAGCTGGTGGTGACCAACAATCAATTTGCCAGTGACTGGTTTGGCATCACACCTGCTGCCAGAATTGCAGGGTGGGTGCCTCGCCTGCCGCGCGATAATATGTTTGCCTGGGTACTCTCCTCAGAAGCAGGATTGCCGGTTGAGGCGCAGCCGGTAGGAGCATCCAGCCGTCTGGACATCGATACGCCCATCGACCTTATGGCGCTTCTGCTACATCCGGACACCAAGCCCAATCTTGCCGCTTACTTACAGACGTTGCCGCTGCCCCGAGCCAAAGTTGAGCAGGCGCTGCAGATTCTGGGAACGCCGGCCAGTCACGCTTATCTCACGGGTCGCATTGGGCCTGAGGTGTGGTCGGCCATCAATCGCGTCACCCGTTCCTGGCTGCGCGTTGTGTCCGAAGAAAGGGGCATGGTTTCTAGCGGAAGACAGGCGCACGGTGAAGTGCGGTCGATGGTTGCCGAGCATATCGAAGCCGTGGGAATGCAGCGCTACTTTGAACTGCTGGCGGAGTGGTCAGAGGTGGCGTTTATCGATAGCCGGGTTCTGCTGGCCCATCATAAACTGTGGCCCGATGCGGCTAGCCGCTTTGCCTCGGACCTGGGCCAGGTAGAGCAGGTAGAAGATGAGTGGTTGCGCGCCTTCACGGAAGCAGCGGTCGAGGCATCTATCCCCGTTATTTTGGGCGGCCACGGGTTGATGGCCGGCGCTATGCTGGCCTTTTGTTCCTTTATTGAGAAGAAGTCTGCTGCTGCTTCAGGAGAGGCCTGAGGGCGCGCCAGAGTGGACCCTCCTGCCGTTGTCCCCGGTTATCCAGAATACTGCGCCCCAGCACAACTTGCCCCCGGCAGCGTGCTGTAAGCCCTCTTACTACGTTGCTCAGGAGTCTGTTGCGCAGGGCATAGTCATCGGCCATTGTCCAGCCACGCCCAGGCGTCCATTGTGGGGTGAGCACGAAGACGTTGCTCAGTGGCTGGCGCGGCGTTTCCCACCATAGTGTGCTACTGACGTCGAGCCAGAGCTGAAGGTGGCTGGTGCGGTTTTCCAGGAGATAGGCATTGGTGGTTGCGATGAGGATGCCTGCTTCCTCGGCCGGTTGGCTCAGGGCCGGCGGGTCGCTGCTGACCAGCCCTTCATTGACCGCCGTTAGCAGGGCACGGCCAATAGCGGCCGGGTCATCTAGCTCCATTCTGGGAGCGGACTGCTGAAGCTCTTGCGCGAGGGTCACAAACCACTCGGAGATGAGTGCGCCAGCGGCGTCAGGCTCCTGGTGCGAGGAAGGTTGGGCCAGCAGCTCCTGAAATAGCCGCTCAAGAAAGTTATCGACGCTCAGCTCCCGATGCGCCTCCAGCCATTGCCGTACCGTTTCCACATGCACGATATTATCTTCACCAATGCGTGCAGCGGTGCGCTCATCCATTTCGCTGACCGGTAGCAATATGCCCTGCTCTGCAACGTATAGGTCACGGACGACCAGCTCGGCGCGGGCCGGATCAAGGTCATCGTGACTCAACGACAGTGCTTCGGCGACGTCATAGGCGGAAGGTGGTGTTTCCCACTCTGGATGGGCCAGCGCGAGAAAGGTCAGCCAGGCGCGCACCCGTGGTTCATCTCGGGGCGTGGAGCGCCGGCGTAGAATGGTGTAGGGCAGGCCCTGGGCGCTCAGTTCTTGTGAGAGGGTGTGCAATAGGGCGTCGTCCAGTCCGGGCGCCACAATCGCCACCTGCTGTGGCGCCAATCCGTCTCCGCTCTGGCTGTTCAGCAGATCGCCCAGGAAGCGCGCTGCTTTCTGGGCCATCTCGTGGCGGTACCGGCCCTCGACAATGCCGCCAATGGCGTTGGGCGCCTCAGTAGAGGGTAAACCCCTGCTGCCCGGTTCCAGGTAGCGCTCGACCGCATTGGCCAGATGGGCCAGAGGCACGGTACTGACGAACTGTTCCTCAAAGTGGAAGAAGTGGTCGCTCAGATCGCGGAAGCGCATGGCTCCCTGCGGATCGGCTGAAAGGAAGCTCTTGTAGCCACCGCCCGCATCGCAGGCGATGGCTGTGCTTTCCACTTCGTTCATCAGCTCGGCGATGAATTGTTGTCCTGCAGGCGTCTGTTCTTCGATGTTGTCGACGATGATGTGCTGGAACCGCTCGCCGAAGTAGCGGTGGAACTCAGGGTGTTGCAGCAACTGTGTGTCGAAGACGCGAATGGCCAGGGAGACATCGAGCAGATTATGCTGGCGGCAATGCTGGCGAAAGGCCTGTGCCGCCTGGGTTGCCTCTTGCAGATGGCGGATCTCCTCCGGTTCCTGCGCCCAGCTTTGCAACTGTCGCTGTTCGGCTTCTTTCAATGTCAGCCGGTTGAACGCAGCACGGTTGAGGGTGTCCAACACCTGGCTGACGATTTGCTGCGGGCGCAGCCGTAAATCGGCGAAAGCGCCTTCGCGCAACATGGGCATGACAATTTGCCACATGAGGAGCTGGGCCAGATCGTAGTGGAGATAGAGTGGCGGACGTGAGGGTTCGTGAAAGCCGGCTGGGCGGGCTACGAGAGGCCAGAACAGGCGCACCATTTCGCGCGCCAAAAAGGTGTAGGTGGTGATTTCAAGATCGTGAACAGAGTCGATGCTGTTCTGTTGCAGGTAAGCCAGGAAATCGTGGCGATTTTCCGCCTCGGCAACCAACACCAGGACTGTGTAGGCTGGTTCGCCCTCCTGCAGAAGACGCAGCAGGCGGCGGTGAAGGGCGGTCGATTTTCCGGAGCCGGCAAGGCCCAGGAGAAAGCTACTGCCTCCAGCCGAAATTGCCTCTTGTTGAGTGCTTGTGAGTTCTTTCAACTGTCGTGGTGTTTCTTAATTTGTCTCATCAGCGGTCGAGATTCTTCGCTACGCAGACTCTGCTCAGAATGACGATTATAGAGATTCTTCGCTGCGCAGACTCCGCTCAGAATGAC
>CAZRTM010000001.1:13718-50502 GCA_964602995.1 uncultured Ardenticatenaceae bacterium | reverse complement strand
GCTCAGAATGACGATTATAGAGATTCTTCGCTGCGCAGACTCCGCTCAGAATGACGGTTGTAGCTATTCTTCGCTACGCAGACTCTGCTCAGAATGACGAATGTAGAGATTCTTCGCTGCACAGACTTCGCTCAGAATGACGGTTGTGCGACGTCAGTGTCCTAAGCGTGCTGCTGGCGGAAGCGAAGATGGACCTTTCCGAGGAAAATATCGTCACCATCGAACAACTGGGTGCCGTAATCCGGAACTGCCTGATCATTGACCCATGTGCCACTGGTGCTGTCGTCATCGTAGATCCGGTAATTGTGTCCATCCCACAGAATGGTAGCATGCAGGCGCGATACGGTAATATCTTGCTCGAAGGCGATATCAGCCAACGCCGGCGAGCGGCCCAGCCGCGTTTCATCTCCCTGCAGCGGAACGTGTGACGGCATCTGCGTCTCCGTGACCAGCACCTCCAGGAATGCGCCAGCACCGCTGCTGACGGGAGCGGCGGCAGGTGCAGCCGCCACTGGCTCCGGCGAAACAGGAACTGGAGCCGCCGGTTCAGGGTAAGCGATGTCCTCTTCCACCGTTACCGGCTCGCGGCGGCGACGCGGGCGGCGGATGGCGGGCAGCCGGCCAGCGCGATAGGCCAGCAAACCGCCAAGCGCCAACAGGGCCAGCAGTACGCCTCCTCCAAGGCATACCGGCCCGAATGAGGGCAGCAACGTTGTGCCGGCCTGCAGAGCTTCGGGAATGGCCGTTTCACCTTCGGCCACTGTGAGGACGATGGGAGGACTTGTGGCTTGTAGACCCTGTTCGTCTGTAACTTCCAGCCGGACACTGTTATCGCCGTAGATGAAATTGTTTATCTCAACTTCAAAGCGCCCTAGCTGGTTGACCGGTACTTCCTGGACGGGCGCATCATTAACCAGCAGTCGCGCCTGTTGCAGAGAGCGTTCGACGCCATCGAGCCACGTTGCGCTGGCAGAGAGCGCAATGCGTACCGGGTTCTCAAGCGTAGGAAGCTGCAGCGTGCGGCTATCCGGGGGTATGTTCAGGCTGACTGTGGGCGCGCTGGCGTTGATGGTTACTTCGGTCTGGGCCTGGACTGTTGGGTCATTCAGCAGGTTGACTTCCACGGGAGCAGGGCCGCCGCTGACTGTGGGGATGGTGTAGCGCAGCAGTTGTTGCTCGCGGAAAGCGATAATGCGGTCAAAGATGGCATTTACGGTTTCTGGCTGATCCTGCCGTGCGGCCACCCCATAGGCATCGCTGGCAACCTGTGCCAGGTAGTTGCGTCCCATTTCCTGTCCCACTGTCAGTTGTTCATTTAGCAGCCACACGGTATGTACAGGAATAGATTGCTCGCGCGCCGTTCTGGCAACGTCGGCGGCCTGGAACTGGCTGCTCATAGCGTCTGTGCCGTCGCTGAAAACGACGATTGAGGTGACCAGATTGGGGTTGGGAGCCAGCGAGCGGGCTTCATTCAACAGGTCAACAAGACTATCAATCAGCGCCGTCGGTCCGTCATGCGTTTGCAGTGGGTCGGCAAAGAAGTTGCGAACACTGTTGTAGAAAATGGTCGGTTCCAGGGCTATCTCTGCGCCATCGGGGCCTACGCGGTAAATGGCAATGGCGTCGACCTGTTCCTTCATATAGGCGTCACTGGCGAACCGCTCAATCTCCTGCTGAATGGCCGGAACCTGGGCGTCGACACCGGGTGCTATGTCTACCAGGAAGATGGTGAACGTCCCGACTTCGCTGGTACCCGCAACCTCTGTCTGCTCGATTGTCTCTCCGGCGTGGCGGACGACAACGGGCTCGTCATTCAGAGACAGGGGGCGCCCGTCTGGGGTGAAACCATAAGTGCGTAAGATGACAGTGGGAACAGCGCTTGTATCCGCATTCGTAATAAAGAGTCGCGCTGCGCTACCTTCCTGGACTGTTTCAGCCTCTTGTGTACCTTCTTCCTGGCCTGCGTCGTCCCCCGGTTCGCCCTCCTGCGCCAGCGCCACAGAGCTTATCAGGCTGGCAAGCAGAAGCAGGAGAAACAGAAGCTTCCGAAATGGTGTCCGGCGACGTAAACCTAATGACATAGCGTTTCCTGAAGTTCCATACTATTTCCCTATAAGCTGCCCTGCCCGTATAATAGCAGACTTTAAGGGAACGTAAACCGAGAGGGTAAATGCCACCATTAGCAGAGCGCGCCCCATCCGTCAATCGGGCATCAGCGGGCGGCCCTATTGCGCTCCTGGCGCTGATATTCATTGGGCTATTATGGCTGCACCGGCCGGCACTGGGCCAGGGGCAAGCGCCACCGCCGCCTGGAATGCGCCTGACAATTACCGGAGTGAACCGGTCTCGCTTCCCCGAAATGGGCGTCAATCTTATCGCGACCGACGGTCAGAGCCAGCCGCTGAATAACTTCAATAGGCTACGCTTCTGGGAGAACGGTGTGCCCATAGCCGATTACGAGCTGCGCGACGTAACGGTTGGCGTTGATTTGTTCTTTGTGCTGGATGGCAGCGCGCGCCTTCTGGAGATTGAAGATGAGGCCGGCCTGGTGCGGATGCAACTGGTTAAGGATACGATCCAGTTTTACAGCGGGCGCTTTATGGATGTGGCGGGACGGGACCGGGTTTCGATTGTCGTTCCCAATGGGGAAGGGGGAGAGGCGCTGGTGCAGGGTGTGTCACAACCGGGAGAGCTGATTGATGCCATCAACCGCTATAATCCACGGCAGGTAGCAGGAGATGGCGCAATTGACATGGTGGATACGACGCTGTCGCTGGCGCAGTCGAACAACAGCCGGGGGCGCTTTCAGGCCATTGTGCTTTTTACGGATGGTATTCAGCTAAATCCACTGCTCACGGAAGGCGTAGTCGCCCGCGCCAGGCAGCTAGAGGTTCCCATCTTTGTGCTCCTTTTGGGTCCCAGCGAGAGTGAAAATGCGGTGGAGAGGATAACATCGCTGACCACACCGACGCGCGGTCGCCACGCCTTCATACGCGGCACTTCGGAGAGCAGCGAGTTGTTTCAGGTCGTGCTGGACAATGCCACCCAGACACAGCTCGTTTATCAGACAAACCTTTCGCAGAGTGGCAACTACCCGCTTAACGTTTCTCTCGATGGTGTTCAGGATGAGATGATCATTGAGCTGCGGATTGAGCCTCCCGAGGTAGAGATTAGCCTTGAAGGGGGCGCCATTCGTCGTAGTGGAATCCAGCCAGACACGGAGCTGACGGCTCTACAACCGGCCGTGCAGCCGGTTCCCGTCATTGTCACCTGGCCTGACGAGATGCCCAGAAGGCTGACATCGATGAGCCTGCTCGTTGACGGAGAGCCGCAGGACGCGCCGGTGATCGGCAGCTCCCAGAACCTGCAGTTTGATTGGGATATTCGTGACCTGGAGGAAGGCAGTTATACACTTTCCGTCGAGGTCACCGACTCCCTGGGGCTGACGGCGGAGAGTGCGCCGGTCGATGTGACGATTCAGATTGTGCGCCCCCAACCGTTGCCGACGCCAACCGCGACGCCGACGCCCACGCCGCTAGAAGTTATCGGCCGCATTGTGCCCGTAGAGTCGTTGCCACAGGTAACAACCGGCCCGCTGTTGGGAATGGCCGTTCTGGTCGTCCTTCTGCTAGTTCTGATGACACGCCAGCTAAGCGGCGGTGAGCCGCAGCAGCGCAGTGATAAGCTCTCTTCTGACAACAAGCCGTTGGAGCGCCCTGCAGCGCCGGTCACAGGTGGCGCTCTGCTGCAACCGGTGGAGCAAGCTCTGACCCCGTTTTCCATTGTGGGCGATAATGTTACGTTGGGGCGCGATGCTGACTATGCTGATGTGGCTATTGATGATCCGACCGTCTCGTTGTTGCATGCGCGAATCCGGCGGCAAAATGGAGCATACTGGTTATATGATGAGGGCAGCGAGCACGGGACGCAGTTGAACTTTGAACGATTGGGATTGGCGCCACGGCAGTTAGGCGACGGCGACGAAGTACAGTTGGGGCGGGTTCGGTTGCGCTTCTTTGTGGTGGACGATTTTGGAATAGACCTCGACTCTGAGGAGTAAATCCGCTAGGCGGTAGGGGAAATAGTAAAATGGGCTGACGAACTATAAATTCGTCAGCCCACTTTACCGGGAAGAGGTTATGGGGTTGTGTTTATCGCAAACAGGCGTTTGCGCTTAACACCACATCAATCTACTGGTCGTTCTTCTGGGATAATTCCTCACTCATTTATATCGGTAGCCGGGCACACTGGAGTCTGGCGGTTTTATTTTCACAGCTCTGTCACGCACGGAAAAGTTAAACTCTCTCTTGCCAGCTCTTTGAATTAACGTATACCCGGCTACCGCTTGCTTTCACTCTCCCTCGTTACTCTTTTTACCTGCTGTCTCAGATGGTTGGGGTCCGCCTACGCATCACGCGGACACAGACTGCTATCACTGCCAGCAGGAGCAAAACATGTATGAAGCCGCCAAGGGTGACCTGGGCTACGAAACCGAGCAGCCACAACATAGCCAGGATGACAGCAACGGTCCAAAACATCTATCCTCTCCTTCTAAATGGCCTAACCTGGTTCTGGCACTAGCTGACATAGACGCCGGCCGCGCTCTCGTGCTTGAGGCGGAGCATGTAAGCGGCTGCCGCTTCATGGCGATTGCTGGCATTCAGCTTTTTCAGGATACGGTGAACGTGGTTCTTTACCGTGCCGTGTTCAATGTAGAGCTGGTCCGCGATTTCCTGATTGCTCATACCCTTGCCGAGAAGACTGAGTACTTCTTGCTCGCGAGGGGTCAGGTCGCTAAAGCGGCGCATCTGGGCCTCCGGAGCCGCCCACATCTTGGAGCGCATGCTGGTCAACTCAGCCAGGCGCGACATCAGTTGGGCCGCAACGGTGGGTGAAACCACAGCCTTATCCTGGTGTGCGGCGCGAACTTTCTGAAGTAGCTTTTCGACGGAATCTTCTTTACTGATGTAGCCAACTGCGCCGGCCTCGACATACTGGAGGATCGTTGCCGCATCTTCACCAACGCCAACAACGAGAACTTTTACGCGTGAGTGTTGCGATGTGATGTCATGTACCAGTTTCAAAGTGCTTTCTTCGTCAAGTGTGGTGTTTACTAAGACGATATCGCTGTGCGGAACCTGATGTAGTGCCTGTTCTGGGGTAGTAGCACAGCCTACGACGGTCATATCGCTTTCTTTCTGCAACACTACTTTTAGCGTGTGACAAAATAGACGGAGTTTGTCAACTATCAAAACGCGCATTATGGTCTCCTTTTTCCCTGTACTTTGTGCGTTGAAAGTGTGGTGGTTGGTCTTTTGCTGTGATGCCTCGCAGACTGGATCTATTTTGTCTTGATGGCCAGGAGGCTTTTGATTCAAATGAACTTACTTAAGCTAATAATGGCATAGCGCAAGAACTGATTGTATGGGGTCTTACCCTACTCTGTTCCGGCTAAACACCCTATTACTGCATTGGAGTACCCTACTGGCTACCAAAACAAGGATGAGAAGCGCCGCAGCAGAGTCAATGAGTGGGGGAGGGAAAGAAGGAGAAACAAAAAGGCCGCTCATAGGGAGCGGCCTTCTAAAATCAATAGATGCCCGGAAGTGGGCGCCGGCTGGTACTCTCAACTAATCCGCTGTGCTCTTTCGATAATATTCTCGTGCGCACCGTTTAACGGCAGGGCAGAGCTTAAGAAGGGCTTTCCCTGGTGAGCAGCCTGTACTGCTTTAACCAGTTCGGCAGTTGTGGAGCGCTTCAACAAGTAGCCAATAGCGCCTTTACGGATGGCTTGCTCCACAAGGTCAATGTTGGCGTACATGGAAAGCATCACAATTTGGGCCGGTAGATTAAGCTGAACAATTCGTTCTGTGGCGCGGATGCCGTCCATCTCTGGCATGGAGATATCCATGACGATGACGTCGGGTCGCAGACGTTGTGCCAGTTCAATTGCCTGCCGGCCATTTTCAGCCTCACCAACCACTTCAATATCTGGTGCATTTTCCAGGAGCGCGCAAACGCCCTGGCGCACCAGATCATGATCGTCGGCTACAATCACTCTAATCATCTGTCCCCAACATATCCCTGAGCGCACGTTGCGCCTTCAACGTAGCGCACAAACGTTCGCGCTCTTGATTTAACATATCCATCCTATACTATCCGGCCCACGAGCAACATGGGGGATTTCCCTACCATTTCTCCCGAGGTCATCCAATTCTAAAGAAATTAGAACGAGAGTTGCGGGTTACTTGTCGAGAAACACCAGACCATGTTTGATGGATGTGCGCATCAGGGAAGGCAGGTCGTGCACGCCAAGTTTGGACATCAGGCTGGCGCGATGTTTCTCCACCGTCTTGACGCTAATGGTCAGGATTTCAGCAATGGCGTTGTTGGTATGGCCTTCGGCAATGAGCTGTAATACTTCTCGTTCGCGCGGCGTTAGCAACTCTGAAGGGCTTTCCGGCAGTTGGCCAGGTTGTGGGCTCATCAGATTTGTCAGGACAGAATCTGAGATAGCCGGGCTGAGATAAACCTGACCGCGGCTGGCGGCGCGAATAGCCATGGGCAGCTCTTCGGCAATGGAGCTTTTCAGTAGATAACCTTTGACCCCTTCTCGCAGCAGTTGCTGGGCAAGAATGGTGTCGGAGTGCATTGAGAGAATGACAACTTCTATCGGCCGGTCTAATGCCAGAATACGTTCTGAGGCCTGCGAGCCGTCCATCCGCGGCATGGAGATATCCATGACAACAACGGCTGGCTCTAATTCCTCGGCAAGCTCGATAGCCTCCTGACCTGTGGACGCTTCCCCGACAACTTGAATATCATCGCAATCTTCCAGAAGCGCCCGAACACCCTGACGCACCAAATGGTGATCGTCTGCAATAATTACCCGAATCATTCTTCCTCCCGGTAAGGAACTACCGCTGCCACTCGTGTTCCTTGGCCAACTGCGGAATCGATTTCCACCCAACCATTGAGTAACTCAAATCGATCTTGCATGCCAATTAAACCGATACCCCCTTTACGCTCTCCATCACCAACCTGCTCATCAACATCAAAACCGACTCCATTATCTGTAACCGATACGATAATCTTATCACCGTCGTTGCGCAGTTCAACCTGCACTTTATCGGCTCTGGCATATTTTGCCACATTTGTCAGCGCTTCTTGTACAAATCTATAAAATGACATTGTTACTGCGTCGGGCAGTTCGGGGATTGGCGTCCCCTCAAATTCTATCTCGAGATGGGCACGGCGCCCAAAGTCCCTCACCAGCCCCTCAACTGATGCTTGAAGGCCAAATGTATCGAGAACCGGTGGTCGCAGGTCATGGGCCAGCAGTCGAATTTGTTCCATGGTCTGGTCGGTCATGGAAATAGCTTCATCCATCTGGGCCGAAACCAGCTCAGGCATATCCGACCAGCTACCCTTAATCATCTCCAGGCTAATCTTCAGCGCTGTCAGTGCCTGTCCCGCTTCATCGTGAAGCTCACGCGAAATTCGCTGGCGCTCCTCTTCCTGAGCTGAGACGACCTGTTTGCTCAACTGGCGGAGACGCTCCTGGCTGCTCTGAACCTGGGCAAAGAGCCGCGCATTTTGCACCGCAACTGAGGCCTGGGACACGAGCACTTCGGCCAGGGTCTCATGACGATTGGTGAAGTGATCCACGTCTTCCTGGTACATAACAAAGAGGCCCACGACGCGGTCCCCGGTTAGCAGGGGAAGAATCATGGTGGACACAGATGTTGATGCTTCTTCGGAGGCGTGTAGCCAGGGGAAATCGGAGGCCGCAGTTTCCTGGGAAACGATGACTTTTTCTTCGATTGCTTTCTGGAACAAGGGGTAATCCCGGGCATCCAGAAAGATGTTGTTAAAGTCGGACTGTTGCAGGCCGCGCCAGGCGCGGAGACGCAGATGAAGCCCGCGCTGTATGAGCAAGACGATGGCCTGGTCGAAGCCCACAAGTTCGTCGGCGTAGTCAAACAGCGTCTTGAGGACGATATTGACATCCAGCGTCTGGCTGAGGGTAGCGTTGGCAGCACGTAATGATTCGGCCACCTGCCGCGCTTCCTGCTCCACTTGAAACAGGCGGGCGTGTTCGATGGCTATGGCCGCCTGCTGGCCAAGGGTAGATAAGAGCCTCTTATCTTCCTCAGAAAAGGCTTCAGGTATGGCGCTCTGGACGCTTAGTGTACCGAGGCGACCTTCGCGGCTATGGATAGGAACCACCAGCAGAGGGGCGTTCTCCTCGGTGCCACTGCCAGAATCACGAAAGTGCATGGCCGGTTGCTCCAGGTCCAGGGAATGCTCATCACTCAAGAGTCCCTTTGGCAGTGGGTCCACAGCCAGTTCGTGACCTTCAGGGTTAATGAGCGGCTGTTTGCTTCCAGCGTCTAGCCCGGCCAATGCAACTGGATATAGCTCTTCGTGGTCGCCATCACGATGTAGGAAATGGATGGCGGCCCACTTGACGTTAGGTAGCAGTTGCTGAGCCGAATCGACGATAAGATGGAGAACCTGTTCCAGCTCCAGCGTTTCGCTTAACGCCTGACTGATACTGGCCAATGCTTCGCTTTCGCGCAAACGGCGTTGCAGGCGCCCGTGTTGCCGTGCATTGCCAATGGCAATGGCCGTCCAGTTGGCCGCCGTCTGAATCAGGGCCTTGTCCTCTTCTATAAAGGCATCGGAACGAGTATGTACGGCTTCCATAACGCCGATCACTTCGCCATGTAGATTCAGTGGGGCGGCCAGAATAGCCCGCGGATGGTATTGGGCAACGCTTTCCAGCTCATGATAAACGCGTTGCCGGGTCTGTTCGCCATAGATCCATTGCACCTCGCCCGTGCGCAATACTTCACTGGCCACACCCCTGGTAGAAGGCACCCGTTGTCCGGTCAGGTTGCCGACGCCCACTTCGTTGGCTGCTGCGAAAACCAGTTCTTCCTCGCCATCACGCAGCAATATGAAAACGCCTTCAGCATCAAGGATGGGGCGCAGGTTGTCCAGAACGCGTTCGAAGATAACCTCTAAATCAAGACTGGAAGCTACTGTCTGTCCCATCTCGTGCAACGCCGTCAACTGTTGGGCGCGTTGCTCCAGCTTGCGCTCGGTGCGCTTGCGCTCGGAGATGTTCTGGATCATAGCCATTCCGGCGAAAATTTTGCCGCTGGCGTCCCGCACGGGCACGGCCTGGACCAGGTAGGTGTTCTCGCCGTACTCTTTTTCAAATGCCTGTGGAACGCCTTCCAGCGCCTCGCGGAATGGCTGTAGAGGGTCGTTCTGTAGTTCTTCGGCCGGAAAGAGTGAGCTTAATCTGGCGCCGGGTGTAAGGGAATCGGGAATATTACCTTCCAGGACGATCAATTCCAGATTTGTATTATAAAGCGCCACAATGGCATCGGGTGTGTTACGGGCCAGCGTGCGGTAGCTCTCTTCGCTCTTACGCAGCGCTTCTTCGGTCTGTTTTGTCTCGGTAACGTCCTGACCTGTTCCATACATGCGAACGATTTCGCCCGATTCATCGTCAACCACCGGCCGGCCACGCGCATGCAGAACGCGCACAAATCCATCTGCGCGAATAATGCGATGATACTGTTCAAATGGTGATTTGGTCTCGAGCGCCCGATTGACCGCTGCTGCGAGTGCGTCGCGATCTTCGGGATGTTGTAACTCCAGGTAGTTCTCGTATGTTGGAACGAATTCGCCTGGTTGCAGACCATAAATGCGGTACATTTCGTCTGACCAGACGATCTCGTTTTTGCCGATGTCCCACATCCAACTGCCGAGATTGGCGACCCTTTGGGCTTCGGCCAGGGAGCGCTCGCTCTTGCGCAATGCTTCTTCCGTCTGGTGGCGCTCAGTGACGTCCTGAATGGTGCCCAGCACTTTCACCCGCTCGCCTTTGGAATTGAAGAGCGGTGTTGTGCGTGAATGTAGGATGCGCTGCTCACTACCCGGGCGTAAGATGCGCAAATTCCCCTCAAACGTCTTTTTTGCTCCCTGCACCTGTGACAGCCAGAAGGTTACATCTTCCGGATGTATCAGCTCGGCCATTCGTTCTAGCGTGGGAATAAATTGCTGGGGGTCCTGACCAAAGATATGGTATAGTTCCTCAGACCAGAGGAGACGGTCGTTGGCGATGTCCCATTGCCAACTGCCGATCTGGGCCAGCCGCTGTGATTCCACCAGCAGTGTTTCCCGCTCTTTCAATTGCAGTGTGCGCTGCTCAACCCGTTGTTCCAGCTCCATACGAACAGTTTGCAGCTGCTGCTCATACTGTTTCCGCGCCAGGGCTAATGCCGTGTGACTGGCAATCATGGCGGCAAACTGTTGCTCCTCCTCGCTGAAGGCGTGCGGTTGGTCATAATAAACCATGAACCTGCCCAGAAGCTGGCCTTGATGAAGGAGAGGTATAAATCCCAGGGCGCGAATACCTTCGGCCAGAATCGTTGCGTTATGGCTGCTTAGCTTCGAGTTTTGGCTAACGTCGCTAATGAAAATCGGTTGCGGATCTGGATTATCTACTTTCCAGGGGGAATGGCCCTCAACTGCCTTCTGATACTCTGGGGATAATCCGTGAACCGCTTCGAATCGGAGGTCATTCTGATCGTGACGGATGAGGACGGCAGCACGATCGGCGTCCAGAACGTCTATTAAAGCACTGATTGCCCTGGCGTAGATCTCCTCTACGCTTTCAGCCTGGCCGACAGCGGACATCATGTCGTAGATAAGTTGTAAAACTCGAAATTGCTCTTCGAGTTGCCCGGTCTTATGTGGGGTACTCTTACTGACTGTCATGCAAGCTCTTCTTAGCTAAACAGTGCTTTCAAATTGAACAAATGACGCCGGGTGATCTATCCAGCCGCTCTAGAAAGGTCGTCAAGCTCTATATCTTTCATTTCGTTAAGAGGTGGGTATTCGGCATCCACCCCCATTATAGCGGCTTTTGTGCAGATGACTGATATTATTATTATGCACCAAGATCTCGTGTGATCCTAATTCGAAGGGTTTACGAGCAACCCGCCAACTGTTCTCGGGAAGTGCCAGTTAACTCCTTCCATGATATTATGGAGGGGGTGCGGGTGCTACTTGGATGCTCGGAGAGAATTTATGGAAGATACGATTCAAGTAAGAGATGAAGTCTGGACTTCGGATGGCGTTAAATTAGGGATTGTCAATGCTTTGCACCACCGGTTGACGGAAGCACGGCCAGAGGAACAGCTCTACGGAACTTATCTGGAAATCTATAATTTTGAACTTGGCGATGATTATTTCGTTCCGCTAGACTTTGTCGCCTTGCGCGATGCGGAGCAAGGACGCCTGATGCTATCCGTATCGATGAAGGAAGTGCTGCAGCGTACCTGGTCACGAGCGCCGCGCTTTATAGCAGCGGCCCAGAGCCGTCGCGTACCGCTGACTGCGCCGGTATAGCCGGTACAGAACGAAACTTTTAGTCGCTATAGCTCATATTTCTGGCGATAGGCAGCAATCTGTTCGCGCACAAGCTGGCGGTTCATTGCCACTGTCTTGACCGGTTCCACCACCTCTGTGTCGTAAACCACTTTTGCCTCGCGCACTTTGTTCACCACTTCGGCGGACGGTGTGAGCGTTTCCTCTTTCAGTGGTTTCAGTAGGCGGCTGCGCACGGCAACGGTTTCACCTTCTGGCTTAAACCAAACATCCAGCGGGTCGGCCACGTTGCGCCGTAGCCCGTGAATGGTGTTTGGCGTTTCGTCCAATAAGTCAGTCAGCGCTGCCATCACCTGGGCGGCGCTGTCGCCGACGCCAAATGGCAACCACTTGCGCACACCCTGGAACCATTCGTTGATCTTTTGCAAGAAGGTGCCAGCGTTCTCAACGACCGCCGTCAATATCCTCTCGGCTGCTTCATAGAAGGTGTTGAGCCGGGCCAGGTGGCTCTCAAGCCATTCGCGACCGCTCTCCACGGTGGGCAGGTGCGCCTCAAACTCGTCAAGGGCTTGCCGGCCCGTCGCCAGGCCGTTTTCGACACGGGGCAGATCATCCACCAGACCCTGGATGAAAGCGGAGAACGATTCCAGCCCACCGTCTACAACTTCGGCAACGTTTAGCTCATCAAGCTGCTCGTAGAGCGCCACCAGGCCGGCCAGGATGCCGGCTTGTTCGGTTACTGTTGCCAGCTCTGTCTGTAGCTCCTGATTGGCCAGCGTGCTGTCGCCATTTGCAGATTCAAGAGCCGAAAGCCGCCGTTGCGCAGCTTCTAACTCAGAACGCAGGCGTAAATTTTCTGCTTCCGCAGAAGCGATCTTCGCCAGGAGGTCGGCCACCTCGTTATTGGCAGTGATGACGGTATCGGCTGCCGAAATGACGGGTGGGGGGGCAGGCGTCGAGACCGTGGTGATGACCGGTTGCTTCGTTTCAAGCTGGTTCAGGAAGTAGGCAGCACCGCCACCCGCTGTAGTGGCAGTGGCCGCTGTCACAAGCAGCGCCTTCAAGAAACTACGACGGCTAAACTGGTCGTTTGAATAAGCCATGATGGTACTCCTCACCGAGAATGATCGGTCTTCGATGCCTGTAAAAATTGCTTCTGAAATAAGCTATAAAAGACAGACATAGCGGGCTTAATTGTATAGAACGTGTGTTCAGTTGCCAATTGGTTGCACGCGTTTTTTACGCATTGCTTATTCCATCTTCACCAGTGAGTGCCGGAAGCAGCTAAAGGAAGAAGTCACGAATCGCCGCTGAAATGTCGGCAGCGATGATGTGCCAGGCGGCATCCGGTTCACGGATGACGGTGAGTTGGCTTCCATCGATATGCAAGCGGCGGATGCCTTCCACAAAGGAGAGGGCCTGCGCTACCGGAGAGCCTTCTTCCATGGCTTCAGGTGAGTCATAGGCTTCAGGCCCGGCTTCTGCCAATATCACGTTGGTGGTGAAGATCATCTCGTCCGGTGAATCACCGCTTTCCGTTTCAATTTCAATATACTCGGACATCTATACTCTATCGGGTGAACTATTGCTTAGTCAGGCGCCTGCGAGAACAGGCAGATAGTATGGTACAACCCGGGCGGCGCTCAGACAATAGGGCAAAAGGGGTAGGTTTGGCTATAATAAAGCCGGTATGCGGTAAGAAGCACAGTTAGCAGAAAGCAACTGACGATAGCGACAATGGGAGGTGTAATGAGAAAGATCTTCAGTTTCCTGGCCGGTGTGATGTCTGGCTCGGTGGTGGGAGCGACAGTGGCTATCCTGATGGCGCCCAGCTCGGGTGAACGTCTGCGCGCCGATGCACGGAATCGCTGGGAGGAGGCGATCAGTGAAGCGCGACATGCCATGGAGCAGACCAGGCGGCAGAAAGAACAGGAATTTGAGTATATGAAGGAGCGGGGAAAGCTGCGCTAATCTGCAGGCGTAGCGCTGTCACCGGCTAACGTTTCCACATATAGCCAGAATGAAGCCGGTTCCTCAATGAATGGGGTCAGAGCGTTGACGGCTAAGACGCCGCCTTCTGGCCCTACTTCAATTTCCCATCGTCCCTGGTTAAATTCATCCACAGTGAGGGGCACAACGCGAGGAGCGTCACCATGAGTGATATATTGCACAGCCCACTGCTGCGGCAGCAGCGACCCTGTCTGCACGAACCCGTTTGCCTCCCAACCGTCAGCGTCGTTCTCGACGTCGGTGGCGTACCCTAGCTCCGGCACACTGATATCGTCGATGGCAAAACCCAGGGCGCCTGGTTCGTAGTAGGTCAGCAGCTCGAAACGGATGAGGACCGGTTGTCCGGTATAGTCGTCAAGCGATATATTTTGCTCCACCCAGCCGCCTTTGCCTGACCCGTAAACAGAATCGCTCTGCCCGTTAAAGGCCGGTCCGTACTCTCCTGCTGCTGCATTTAGCGGCGAGAGCAGGTCCCAACTGGCGCCGCCGTCAGTCGAAATGGAGACGTAGGCATAGTCAAGATCGTATTTCAGGTCGTACCAGGTCCAGAAATTGAGTGTTGCCGCGTCCAGCCCGGTGAGATCGAATGGCCGGGTTAGTTGTGCGTTGACGTTCTCGTGGGCCGGCGCGAACCACATCTGCCGGCCGCTACGGGGTGAGGTAGGTATCAGGCTGGCGACTGTGTCACCGGCAAAGGAGAGAGTGAAGCGCCCCTCTACCTCCAGCTCTACATAGTGGGCACTGAACTGGGGCGCGTCTTCAATCGTCTCAAAGGGAGCATAACGCACGCTGGTTTGAGTGACTGGAGGGCGCAGGTCGAGGGAGTGATAATGGTAGGCCGGGCCGGCTGCTTCATCGTCCAGGTAGGTGGCCACGGTCCAATCGGACACAAACTGTTCCAGGCTTAGCTCTGGGCGGTACCCCTTCAAAACGGCGTCTACCGAGGCAATTCCATTTGCCGGATGGCGCGCCAGCTCCTGCACAGCGGCCTCCCCCAGTTGCTCCCAGAGGTAAACGGTGAAGAGGTAGGAGGCGCCGTAGTGAGCATAGACTTTGTCACTTGTGTAATCCCAGGTGGTTAGCTGGGTGTTGGGAGCCAGCAGGTAATCGGCAGTGTCCGCCGTGTCCAGCCCGACGTAGATTTCAGCCAACTGTGAAAGCCCCTCGTTGAGCCAGGCCGTTTCGTTGGCGTCTACATACCACTGCACCAGGTGCTGGAATTCGTGGACCAGCGTACCGAAGTAGAGGTCAGAACCGAGGCTCAGGTTTCCCATGTTGAGGTAGATAATTTCTTGTTCGTTCGAGTTGCTATAAAAGGTGCGCGGGTACTCGTCGCCACTGTTAAAGTGGCCTAACTCATCCGTATCGCTGTCTATGTAGTTGAGGTGTAACACACTGAAGTGGGGATCATTGTCTACACCGGGCCGCCACTCTTGTCCAAAGAGGTTGACCAGCCTGGGATAGTAGCTTTCTTCAAACTGCTCGGCGGCGGCAACGACCGCTGTACCGTCGAGGTCCAGGCCGCTTTCCACCCAGAAGTAAGTATGTTCCGTGACGGCCACCAGAACGGCCTCGATGGTTTCATCATCCACATAGAACGTGCGTACGTTTCCAACCTGCTGGAGAGGAGCGGTGATGGTGCGCTCGCCGACATCATAGTTTCCCAGCCGTTTACTGGCTTCATAAAAGTCGTGGATTGGAAAGTCAGCCAGCATCAGATTTTGCAGGTGCTGTGTGGCGTCAGGGGGAATAGGTTGCTGAACAATCGCCGCCGGCGGTTGCAGATCCAGCCCTGGAACCGGCGACTGTGGGTGCGCGGGCGCAGCACTTGTGACCGACAGGTTTCCTGACAGCGGATTTTGCGGCGCCGGGCGTGGTGTGGCTGTTCCTGATGGAGACAGCTCCACGGTTGGAGCCTGTTCGGCAATCATGGTCAGCGCAATTGATGGAGTGACGCGAGCAGAAAGGCGACTTTGCTCATATACGATGGCTCCCGCCGTTGCCAGCCCCAGACACGCGGCGCAGATGAGCAATGTCATACAACCGGCAAGCATCAGGAGCAGGGGGCGAGAGCCTGGCTGTTCTTCTCTCATAAGGCTACGATACACCTCTTGCATCCGTTGCGCAATGGCCTGATAATACGGCCTCGCTCGAGCCGTGTGTTGCTATGAGCGAATCTTGAAGCGGATCCAGCAATGAGTTGAGCGCAACTCAATAGATGGTCTGGGGTTATAATCAGTATAAAAGATTGCACCTCTTATTGAGGAACAGATTACTCAGGTCTAACCACGCCTGCCCACATCCTCAACTGTTGCCAGCGGTCGCAATCGGCAACAGGCGCCGGTAAGTAACAAGTCCCTGTATTGCGTGAGGTACCTATGAGATATGCACATATCATTGGTTGGGGTAAATACCTGCCACAACGGGTTCTCACTAACCATGAGATTTCGAAGATGGTTGAGACTTCCCATGACTGGATCGTGGCCCGCACCGGAATTCACGAGCGGCGCATCGCCGGTCCAAGGGAGACAACGGCGACACTGGCATTCGAGGCGGCGGCGCGCGCACTGGCCGTTGCCGATATGCATCCGTCTGATGTGGAGCTGATTATCGTAGCCACTTCGACGCCGGAATCCGTTTTCCCAGCCACGGCCTGTCAGGTTCAGGATTACCTTGGGGCGAAGCGGGCAGGGGCCTTTGACCTCAGCGCGGCCTGCTCCGGGTTTGTCTATGCTTTGAGTATGGCGGCTAATTCGATTACCAGCGGCGCTGTGAAAAACGCAGTGGTGATTGGTGCAGAGACGATGTCCCGTGTGCTCGACTGGCAGGATCGGGGCACCTGTATTCTTTTTGGCGATGGAGCGGGAGCCGTCGTCCTCAGAGGCTCCAGCGTGCCGGGCGGTGTGATGGCTTCCACACTGCACTCAGATGGATCGGGAGCTGATTTATTGCGATTACCAGCCGTCTATCACAACCCTGTTCCCACCCTTGGCGCCGAGTTTTCCCAGAACGGGTACCACCAGAACACGATTCGCATGAACGGCCGGCAGGTATTTCGCTTTGCCACCCGTGTCATTGCCGACTCCATTCAAGAGGTATTGGAGAAAGCGGATCTGACGATTGATGATGTGGATCTGATCGTGCCGCACCAGGCCAACGTGCGCATCGTGGAATCGGCTGCCAAGCGGCTGAAAATTGCGCCGGACCGCTTTTTTCTAAATGTGGATCGCGCCGGCAATACATCGGCAGCTTCAATTCCCATCGCACTCTGTGAGGCGGTTGATAAAGGGTTGCTGCACCCCGACGACAACGTTGTCTTCGTTGGATTCGGCGGCGGGCTTTCCTGGGCTGCCTCGGTGGTGAAGTGGGATGTCACCCCACCTGAAATCTCGCTGCGTGACCGTGAGTGGTCGCGCGTGCGCTATGTGATGGCCCGCGGCCGCTCCCGGTTGCGCCAGTTCGGGCGCCGCCTGACGAGCGTCGTCGCTGGTTCCCCCACACCCGATGCGCGCCTGCGCGATATTGAAAAGAAGAAATAGGTCGTCCGCTACTTTACGGCAATCGCTATCTGTTTTAGCAGCTTCTCTTCGTCCAGAATACCTTCGATGTGTACGCGGCCGTTGAGCACCAGGTGCGGCAGATTGCGCACCGAATAGCGGGTGGCAATCTCGGGGAAGAGGTCGGCCATGACGATGAAGGTGCGAATGCGGGGGCTGGCAACGGCAAAACCCGCAGCCAGGGTCGCCACTATCGTTCCTGCTTCGTTTTCGGCCGAGGTGAACAGCTCTAGATCTACTTTCGCATCTTCGGGGAGCCTGCTGAGGTGAATGCGCGTCAGCCCTTCCAGGTTGCTGGCGCGGAAGGAAACAGCCTGAATGGCACCGACCAGAGAGTTGATCTGGTAACCGGCCGGCAGACCGACGAACCGTACTCGAAAGTCCTCTTCCTGGCCCTCTTCATCTAAGCCCATGAAACCGAAAACGGGATAGAAATAGTGGCCTTCGACCCGTTCCCGCTGCTCGAATTGCAGAATGTCAAAGCGTTCGGCCAGCGCTTCTGCCAGCCGCAACCCCTCCCGCTCATAGCTGTTGCCCTGCTCGCTGGCCCAGACCACTAACTTGACCGGGCGGGGGAGCCGTTCCAGGAAACCGGCGAGCTGGTTCCAGCGTTCTCCCTGGAAAAATGTTTCTTCGCTCATTCGCAGTGGCTCCTCTTTCCGCTCAGGGCAAATTTCTGGTCCAGGCGGTGGGGCCGACCATCGCCAGCGTCAACCAGCAGGCTAATATTGTCGATGGTCACCTGCCAGTTGAAATCATAGTCCTTGAGGAGGCGGATCGTATCGGCAAGGTTTTCTGTGGTGATATCGCCATGACCCAGCGTGATGTGCGGTACCCAATGCTGGGGATGGTAATACTCGACGATGCCGGCGGCGTGGGCACCGGCCAGAGACCAGAGCCGCTCGTGTATGTCGCTGAGGAGCGGGCTGCGCGTGACACTGATGTATAGGACGGGCGAGAGGCCGGCCGTGAAGATGCCCAGGCCGCTGGTGGTCACTTCAAATGGGCCAATCTCTTCTGCAGCCTGCTGCAACGCGCTCTTTAGCTGCTCCAGGTCATACTGTTCCGCGATATGAAAAGAGAAGTGCGGGTAAGGGGTGATGTAGATGCCAGAAAGGCCCATCTGCTCCTTGAGTTTGGCCCAAATCTCTTCCACGAGGCGGTAATGTTCTTCATCTAGCAGGGCAACAACGCCGTTCATGTGCCAGTCCTGTCAATGGTGGTGTCGTTAGCTATCATGCGGTCAGCCATCTTCTGCATAGCGCCGCTTCCACTCGAATAATTTGTTGATCGCTTCTATTGGGGTCATATTGGTCACATCCAGCGCCCTCAGCTCGTCCAGAATGGGGCTGCTCTCGGGGAAGAGAGCAACCTGCTGGGCCGGTTTCAGGTGGCTGGGCGTGACGGAGGAGGTGGGCGCGTGCTCTTCCAGGTTGCGCAAAATTTCGTTGGCGCGGCTGATCACGTCACGCGGCAGGCCTGCGAGCTGCGCGACGTGAATGCCGTAGCTGCGGTCCGCACCGCCGGGGACCAACTGGTGCAGGAACACGACTTCGTCTCCTTCTTCGGCCACGTCCACATTGTAGTTGGCGACCAGGGGCAAAACGTCGGCCAGCCCGGTTAGCTCGTGATAGTGGGTGGCGAAGAGGGTGCGCGGCCGCAGGCGTGGGTGGTTGTGCAGGAACTCGACGATGGCCCAGGCGATGGAGAGGCCGTCGTAGGTGCTGGTGCCACGCCCAATCTCATCCAGAATCAGCAGCGAGCGCGACGTGGCGTGGTTCAAAATCTCGGCCGTCTCCACCATCTCCACCATGAACGTGGAGCGACCGGCGTGCAGCTCGTCATGGGCGCCGATACGGGTAAAAATGCGGTCGGCAAGCCCCACCTCCGCTTCGCGAGCAGGCACAAAGCTGCCGATCTGGGCCATGAGCATAATCAGGGCCACCTGGCGTAAGATCGTCGATTTGCCGCTCATATTTGGCCCGGTGATGATGTGAATCCGTTCCTCAGCGGTCATGCAGATGTCGTTGGGCACAAAGCGCTCCAGCTTCAGCGTTTGCTCTACCACAGGATGGCGGCCGGAAGCAATGCGCAGGCGACTGTCGTCGTAGAGGGCCGGGCGCACGTAGTCGTTTTGGCTGGCAACTTCAGCCAGCGCAGCGGCAACGTCCAGAACCGCCAGAACTCTGGCGGTCCGCAGCAGGCGCTCTGACGTTTCTCCGACGCGACGGCAGACGTCCTCAAAGATGCGTCGCTCAATCTCCAGGATGCGCTCCTCGGCGTTGAGGATCAGCGTCTCGTACTCTTTCAACTCTGGCGTAATGTAGCGCTCGGCGTTGGTTAGCGTCTGTTTGCGAATGTAGTCGTCAGGGACGAGATGGCTGTTAGCTTTGGTCACTTCCAGGTAGTAGCCAAACACCTTGTTGAACCCGACCTTGAGCGAACCGATGCCGGTGCGCGCGCGTTCCTTGGGTTCCAGCTCGGCGACCCAGGCGCGGGCATGTTCTGACGAGTTCACCACGCCGTCTAGCTCGGCCGAGAAGCCAGGGCGAATAACACCGATCTTGTTCAGGTTGCCCGGCGCTTCGTCGTTAATGGCCTCGGCAATCAGTTGCTTTGTTTCGGGCACGGGATCCAACCGGGCCACAATGGTGGAGAGGCTGGCGGGAGGCGACGGCAGGTTCTCAATCAGCGCTTTCAGTTCAGGAATCGCCTGTAGCACAACGCCAATGTTTTCCAGGTCGCGTGGCGAGGCCTTGCCGCTGATCGCGCGGTTAGTCAGGCGCTCCAGATCGGGCACCGACTTGAGGCGGTTACGCAGTTCGGCGCGTAAGAGAGCATCGTCGTAAAAGGCCTGCACCTGGTCAAGGCGTTTGTTGAGCCGCGCCAGATTGAGTAAAGGGCGGGTGATCCACTCGCGTAAGAGGCGTGCGCCCATGGCAGTGACTGTTTTATCCAGGACGCCTAAGAGGGAGGCGCTTTTACGGCCGCTGAGTGACTCTGTCAGTTCCAGATTGCGTCGGGTGGCCTGGTCCAGAGCCATGTAGTTGTCCACGCTGTACGTGGCCAGTCGCTGGATCTGGGAGATGGTTCCCAGTTGGGTATCCTGCAAATAGTACAGCGCAGCCCCGGCCGCGCGCACGGCCAGCGGTTTGCCCTCGCAGCCAAAGCCGGCCAGCGAGCTGACGCGGAAATGGTCCTGCAGCGTCTTGCGCGCGTTGCCTTCTTCAAAACGCCATTCAGGCAGGCGGCTGATGGGAATATCCCAATCGTTCAGACTTTGCTCGCCGTCCGGCAGGATTATCTCGGCTGGGGAGAGCCGGGACAGCTCTTCGACCAGTGCGCGCCGGCTTTCCAGCTCTGTGGTTGCGAACTGACCGGTGCTGATTTCGGCATAGGCCAGGCCGGCGCGCTTGCCTTCGACAAGGACGGCAACCAGGTAGTTGCTGCGCCCGGCTTCCAGCATGCCCGGCTCGATCACAGTGCCTGAGGTAAAGACGCGCACCACTTCTCTGGGCATCAGACCGTTGATGGTATCGTCTCCGACCTGCTCGCAGAGGGCGACCTTATACCCTTTGGCGATGAGTCGTGCGATGTAGCTTTCAGCCGCGTGGTGTGGCACACCGGCCATAGGGATGCGCTGGTTCTTGCCTACGGGGCGGCTGGTGAGCACAAGATCCAGCTCTTCGGCTGTCACCTGCGCGTCTTCGTCGAAAGTCTCGTAGAAGTCTCCCAGGCGAAAGAAGAGAATGGCATCGGGATGTTGCCGTTTGATGTCCAGATATTGCCGGCGAAGAGGAGTAAGTTTGCTTTTTCCCATAGGATAAAAACGCGCCGGCGATCAGGCAGTGGCTGCTATCACAGATAACAGCGCAATGAGTGATGCACGGTGCGTCTAGTTGATTTCAACTTGTTCGCTAACTACTGTGTCCTCGAAACGGTATTGCTTCATCCAGGCTTCCAACGCCCGGCGATGACGTGACTGTAGATTGGCGAGCGGGCGCTTTTCGCTCAGCAGGCGGTTGGCTTCGTCAAAGCTCATGCCTTCATAGCGCATAAGGTAGGCGGCGAGGAGCGTGACAGCGCGCCCACGCCCCTTGGCGCAATGGATCAGCACCTTATTGCCTTCCTCCACCTGCTTGTGGATGAAGGCCACGCCTTCATCGAGTATTTCTGGGGGCGGCGTGATGATGTCCAGAACCGGGAGCTGGATGTAGTCAATGCCGTGCCGCTCGTATAGTTTAAAGTCGTCGTGCCGTTCGGCGCGAATGTTAACGACGGCATTGATTCCAGCATCCAGCAGAAAATCGTAGTCACGAGGGTAGTACGGCGCGCCACCCAGCCACAAATTGGGCGTGATTTCGTCGAACCAACGATGGCGTTGGATGCGTTCATAAACGAAACGGATGATTGGAAATAATTTGTCGAAGATGTAGTGGAATAGGTTCATAGATGTGTAAGGATAGCGAGGATAGAGGCAACCGGCAAATGTCTGAATAGGTCTGAATGATGGTCGTGTGCGCCCTTATTTTACCCTCGACTGGGGACCTCGAGTACTATATAATGTAACTGCTGCTATTTAAGGGCATTGTTGGTTCTTTGACAGGGAGCACTCTCCTTGTTGAACCAGTGTAACCAGTCGTCTGCAGGGGACTTTCAGTGGGGCCGAGCCGGTTAGCTGCCGGAGAAGGGATGTCATGAGGCGGAGTTTCAACCGCTGGGTGAGAAGTAAGTATGGCCAATTAGCATTTGGCGGCCTGTTCCTGGCTGTCATCGTCACCATGTCGGTTGGCCAGCTTGTGGGATGGTGGCAACTGTCTCACCTTCTGGGCACTGCACGCCTGGACTTTGATGGTCCCGTCCCTCAGGTGCGCCGTGTCAGCCTCAGTCGCCTGGGCGTGGAAGGAAACAGCGACAGCTTCGCCCCTTCGATTTCGGCCGATGGGCGCTATATCGTTTTTCTCTCCAGCGCCGATAATCTGGTTCCCGAGGACTTCAACGGGCTACAGGACGTTTTTCTCTATGACCGTACCACGGACGAGGTCAGGCGCATTAGCACTGCCCCTGATGGCGAGGAAGCCAACGGGCGTAGCCAGGAAGCAGCAATCTCGCGCGATGGGCGCTTTGTGGTCTTTGTCTCAAGTGCCGACAATCTGGTGCCCGGTGACACAAATGGCGTAGAGGATGTGTTTGTCTACGATTGGCAGACGGGGGTAATGAGCCGTGTATCGGTAAGCTCCAGTGGCCAGGAAGGTAATGGCATGAGCGTGCAGCCTTCGCTATCGGCCGATGGGCGCTACGTGGCTTTTGTCTCGCTTGCCGATAACCTGGTTGAGGGCGATACCAATTCGGTTTCCGACGTTTTCGTTCATGATCGCCAGACCGGGCAGACGGCGCTGGCCAGCATCTCCAGCGAGGGCCAGATTGGAGATGGCACCAGTAAATACCCGGCCCTCTCCGCCAATGGCCGTTTTGTTGCGTTCCAGTCCAAGTCGGGCAATCTGGCGGCAGGCGATACGAACCAGATGTACGATATTTTCGTGCACGACCTTGTGGCCGGTAAGACGGAGTTGGTCAGCCGGGGGGTGGACGGCGGTGTTGGAAACCATGAAAGTCAACGTCCCTCCATATCTGACAATGGGCGCTATGTGGCGTTTGAATCGTGGGCTGACAATCTGGTCCCAGATGACCTTAACCGCTATAGCGATGTCTTTGTGGCTGATCGCGAGACGGGAGTCATCGAGCTGATTAGCGTGACGGCGGATGGAGAGCAGGCAACGAATGTCAGCGGTGGGGCGGTTATCTCCGCCGACGGGCGTTTTGTGGCCTTTGCTTCACGGGCCGACAATCTGTCTCCTGAAGACAAGAACCGGCAATATGATGTCTACCTGCACAATCGTAGCACCAGGGCGCTCACGTTGATTAGCAGAAACCTCAATGGCAGTGCCGGGAACGGTTCCAGCATCAGCCCGGCTCTGACAACCAGCGGCAACTACATTGTGTTCGATTCACTGGCCACCGATCTGGTGCCAGACGATCATAACGAGCGGGTTGACGTCTTCGTTTTCGATGCCTACGTCAACGTGCAGTTCGACCACGTTGTAAATTTGCCCTTACTCGTTGGCGAGCAACAGCAAAGAGCGCCCGGCCCACAGTTGGGGAGCGCCGGTCATTAAAGGATCTTCGCTTCGGCAATAGAATGGGGAGGTTGCTACTCGTCCTTCACGAATGGCAAGTAGGCGGCTGCTTCATGTCTGCTGCTGACGTCTAACTTCTTCAGGATATTGTGGACGTGGTTTTTCACCGTCCCTACTTCGATGAATAGTTTGTCAGCGATTTGCTGGTTGCTCATCTCATTGCCAATCAGCTCCAACACCTCGCGCTCACGGGGTGTCAACTGGGCATAGGCCGAGGGGTCGATGTTGGTCTGTGTGGAGATCTGGGCCAGTTCGTTGATGTGACTCATGAGAGCGGCGGCGATGTCGGGGGAGATGATCGCTTTGCCATCGTAAGTGGCGCGGATATGTTCCAGGAGCTTCTCGGTGGAAACTTCTTGCAGAACATAACCGGCGGCGCCTGCGGCGACATACTGAAGGATGGCGTTTTTGGAGTGCGGCAGACCGATAACCAGCACTTTGGTGCTGGTACCAGAGTCAGCTATGGCTTCCGTAATCTCCAAGGCGCCATTGTCGGGTAGCGTAGCCGCGACTAACACCATCTCGCAACTCTCATTTTCCAGCACCTTCAAAGCCTCCTCGGCGCTCGAAGCCTGGCCGATGACCTCAATGTCATCTTCCTCGTCGAGCACGTTGGCGATGATACTGCTGATGAGATGTGTCTGATGGACAACTAAAACACGGATCATAATCTGTCACCTCAAAACTACAGACCCCGCAACCCTGTGACAATCACCGGCACTCTTCATGATTCTACCGGCTGGCGCCGGCTACCGCTACTTTTGACCACTATCCTGAAGGAAGCTCTCCTTTCGCATTATAGATTTTATGCGGTGGCTTGTCGAGAATGAATACATAACCGTTTTATACCCAGGGCCTATACCCTGGTATATTGTCATCGTTCTCGCGATTCTGTAGCCTTACGCTATACGGCATACGTTATACGGCTGATATGGCTTATGCTGGGCGGCGTTATGCTGAGCAGCTCATTTTGAGCTATGAGACTGACCTGGAGAGAGTGAGGGAATCTTCTGGCGGCAGGGAATGGCCTGGCTGCAGGAGAGTGGAGAGAGCCGGATCGTTCATAATCAATTCCAAGCGCCATTCTCAGAAGGAGATATTCATGACCTATAAACACCCCGAGGAGCCTGACCATCGCGCAGAGTTGCAGCAAAATGGAAACGGGCATAGTTGGAGTAGTCTGACCAAGATAACGATGATTCCGCTGACCGCGCGTCGTGAGCGGAAGCACAAAACCGTACCGTTGCAGGGTAAGGTAGCGCTTATTGTCGGCGGCGTAACCGAAAATGGCAGGTCTCTGGCCGTTGCTTTTGCTGAGCGAGGGATCGATGTCGCGATTGTATACTTCAACGGCAAACACGAAATGGCTGAAGAGATTAAGCAGCAGGTTGAAGCGCGCGCGCAGCGTTGCCTGTTAATCAGTGGCAGCCGCGAAGAAGATAACGAGAATGAAGAGTTCTCGCGCCATACGGTGCGGCGCATTCTGGATACGCTGGGCCGCCTCGACATTTTTATCAACTATTCGGCCCGTATTTTTCCGTTTCGCTACATCCTGGAAGAGGAAACGCAACAGCAACGTGCCATCCGTTCGCAGATATTTCCCCATTTCTCGATGATGAAAGCGGCGCTGGATCAGATCGTCGGCTAACCAGCGCCTCCTTTTGTACCTGATTCTCTGTTCAATTTGCCGGTGACTATCTCCTGATACAATAGGGGGTATGTCACATGCAAATACCGTTTCTACCCCTTCTCTTAAAGTATGGATAAACGCGGCGCGACCGCGGACCCTGGCCCTCGCAGCCGCCAGCATTGGTCTTGGTATTTTGCTGGCGGCTGCCCACGGGCCGCTGAACGGCCTGTTGGCAGCTCTGACCCTGGCAACGGCGCTGTTGCTTCAGATACTCTCTAACCTGGCTAACGATTACGGCGACTCGCTGCACGGTGCGGATAGCCAGTCGCGGGTTGGCCCGCGCCGCGCGGTGCAGAGTGGGCTGATTAGCCGCCGCGCCATGCAGCAGGCCATCGTCGCCGTGGTTGTGGTCACGGCCATTTGCGGGCTGGCGATGGTCTGGATCGCTTTTGGCCGGACTGCCATCTACCTGGTGCTGATTTTTCTTCTGCTCGGTGCGGCCGCGATATGGGCCGCCATTGCCTACACCGCCAGCAGCCGGCCCTATGGCTACGTGGGCCTTGGCGACCTCTTTGTCTTCCTCTTTTTCGGCTGGGTAGGGGTCCTGGGCAGCTATTACCTGCAACGGCACCAACTGCCGCCGGACCTGCTCCTGCCAGCCACAAGCTGCGGTCTTTTCGCCGTGGGTGTCCTGAACGTGAACAACATTCGCGATCTGCGCTCGGATCGTGAGGCGGGGAAGATGTCGGTTCCGGTTCGTCTTGGGCCGCAGCGCGCCCGTGTCTACCACTGGATGCTGCTGATAGGTGGGTTTGGCGCGGCGCTTCTTTATGTGCTGCTCAACTACCAGTCGCCCTGGCAGTTTCTCTTTTTACTGACGACTCCCCTGCTTCTAAGAAATGGCCTCTCGGTATCGCGGCGTTACGAGGCGCATGAGCTGGATCCTCTGCTTAAGCAGTTGTCAATTACCACGCTGCTGTTTGTGTTGACCTTTGGGGTAGGCCATCTGCTCGCCTGAGTAAATGGGCAAAGTGCTACTCCACGCAGTTGAATGTTGTTTCACAGGCAGGCGTCACGCCCGGGAAGCGGTGGCGGTTGCGGGCTACCCAGCGGTAGATGGCGTCTTGCAGCGGCCTGATCAGCGGTAGGGGATAGAACCAGGCCAGCGGGCGGCCCCACCACGTGTACTTGAGCGCTTCGTTGACGGCGGCTGCTCCTCCGGCAACTTTACCGGATGGCGTCAGGATCCAGACCACCGCCGATGTTTGTGAGGGCGTCAGACCTGCTTCTTGCATCGCCGGGGGCTGAGCCTGCCACGGCTCAATCGTCACCCGTCCTTTCGTCCACCGTTCGACCCACCGGGCCGTCATGGTGCAGAAGCCTCATTGGCCATCAAAGAGGAGGAGGGGTTTTGTCACTGTGGTCATCATTGGGCGCGGCATGGGCATCACTCCTTTATGTGGCTAACGAACCCGGGCCATTGCGTAACTATCGGCCCAACGCCCGTCGCCGTAGGTATGGTAGCGCAGCGTCCCTTCGACCTCAAAATTGAACTTCTCATAGAGCCGAACGCCGGCCGAATTATCGACATTCACTTCCAGCTCCACCCGTTTCAGATTAAGCCAGTTGTCGGCCAGGTCGATGACCGCTTCCATCAGGGCGCTGCCGACGCCTCGATTCCAGTAATCAGGATGCACGCTCATGCCTAGAGTGGCGGCGTGATGGCGGCGGGGGTTCTGAAAATGGTGCAGGACCACCATGCCGATTGCCCGTCCGTCCAGTTCTGCCACATAGCGATAGAGGCCAGGAGGGCTGCTGTTTATGCGCTCTTGCGTATGCTGAATCTGTTGCGTAGGCATCTGCAGGGTGGTACGCGCTACCAGTGGATGGCTGAAGAGCCGGTAGATATCTTCAACGTCATCCGGCATTGGCGGCCGGATAATGGGTGGCTCTCGTCTGGATGAGGTCAAACGCGTGGGCTGTCTGGCGGCGTCCTGACCTGTGGCTGTGGGTGGTCGTCGTTGGGGCACGTTGCGCAGGCGTGACATCATGACGTTATCGATCCAGCCTGTTGGACCATAGGCAAAGGCGCGATTGCGCCCCTCTACTTCAAAGCCAAAGTTCTCGTAGAGGCGCCTGGCGACCGTGTTGTGTGCAAAGACACCCAGCGCAACTCGTTGCAGATTAAGCCAGTTATCGGCCACGTTCAGAATAGCCTCCGTCAGTAGGGTGCCTATACCCCGTCCCCAGTAATCCCGGTGCACCAGCAGTCCCAGCCATCCGCTGTGCATCAGGCGCGGCCTCTGGGATTGGTCCAGCGTGACAGAGCCAACAGCGCGTCCATCCACTTCGGCAACCAGGTAATGGCGGCCCGGTTTGTTGGCATTTACCTGCTCTGCCACCTGGTTGATTTCAAGGGCGGGCAGGAGCATGGCCGTATCGGCTACCTCGGGATGCCGCTCCGCTTCATAGAGCGCGGGAGCATCTTCAGGGCGCACGGGTCGTATGGTGACCTCGTCACTGCTATATTTTTGCATACTGGCCATGGCAAAGGTCTCCTGAGTCTCACATGCGGAAGGTGCCGTAGCGGCCGTCGGGGAATGGAGCCTTGACGGCAGTGGCGAAGGCCAGGGCCAGCGCTGTTCGTGTCTGCGCCGGGTCCAGAATGCCGTCATCCCAGAGACGAGCCGTGGCAAAATAGGGGTCGCTCTCTTCTTCGTACTGGTTTAGGACAGGCGCTTTGAACTCCTTCTCGGCAGCGGCAATGGCTTCCTCGCTCTTGTCGTCCAGACCCCTTAACACGCTGTCCTGGCCTACGGTCCACAGCACGTTGGCGGCGGCCTCGCCGCTCATGACGCTGATGCGGCTGTTGGGCCAGGTGAACAGAAAGCGGGGATCATAAGCCCGTCCTGACATGCCATAATTTCCTGCGCCGTGGCTCACACCATGGAAAAGGGTGATGCGTGGCACGTTGACGTTGCTGACAGCCATGACCATCTTAGCGCCGTCTTTAGCGATGCCCCGGTTTTCGTACTCTTTGCCGACCATGAAGCCGGCGATATTTTGCATGAAGAGCAAAGGGGTGCCCCGTTGCCCGCAGAGCTGGATAAAGTGGGTGGCTTTGAGCGCTGATTCGCTAAACAAAAGGCCGTTGTTGGCCACAATGCCCACCGGGATACCCATGATGTGGGCAAAGCCACAGACGACAGTAGGACCGTAGCGCGCTTTGAATTCGCTGAGGCGGGAACCGTCTACCAGTCGCGCAATCACTTCGCGCACGTCGTAGCTGACGCGCGGGTCGGCGGGAATCACGCCATATAGCTCTTCCGGATCGTAAGCCGGTTCCTCTGGCTCCTGGAGAGTGACGTTCATCCGCGAACGGCGATTGAGGTGCGAGGCGATGTCGCGGACCCGTTCCAGGGCGCTCTGTTCGTCAGGCGCGAAATGGTCGGCCACGCCGCTGAGCCGCGTGTGCACGTCTGCCCCGCCCAGCTCTTCGGCGGTGACTTCCTCGCCCGTTGCTGCTTTCACCAGGGGCGGCCCACCGAGGAAGATGGTGCCATTGCCCTCGACAATTATGGTCTCGTCGGCCATAGCCGGGATATAGGCGCCGCCAGCGGTGCAGGAGCCGAGGACGGCGGCTATCTGCGGGATTCCCTTGCCCGACATGCGCGCCATGTTGAAGAAAATGCGCCCGAAATGCTCGCGGTCGGGGAACACGTCTGCCTGCAGGTGCAGGAATGCGCCGCCGGAATCGACCAGATAGACGCACGGCAGCCGGTTTTCTTCGGCGATGTATTGCGCCCGCACGTGCTTTTTGATCGTTTCGGGGAAGTACGTGCCGCCTTTTACGGTGGGGTCGTTGGCGATAATCATCAGCTCTTCGCCGGCCACGCGGCCGATGCCGGTGACGATGCCCGCACCCGGCGCCTCCCCATCGTACATTTCCCAGGCCGCCAGGGGAGATAGTTCCAGGAAGGGGCTGTCATCGTCCAAAATGGCTTCGATGCGCTCGCGCACCAGTAATTTGCCGCGGCGGCGTTGCCGTTCCACGTTGCGCTCAGAGCGTTGGAAGGCGGCGGCCTGCTGCCGTTCGTGGAGTTGCTCTGCCAGCGCCTTGTTGTGGCGGAAGTTTTCCTGATACTCGCGGCTGTTGCTATCGAGGTGGCTGATGAGTCGGGTCATTGATCTGGCCTTTTCGCGCTTATGGAGTTTGGACGGTAAAATTATGCCCGATCTGTGCCAGAATCTCCAATCGTTAAGCGGATGAAGGGAAAAATGGAAGCTGAAGTGATGGGCGCAACCGATCTTGCGCAATTTATTGAAGAGCGGGGGATAGCAGCAGAAATTGTCTTTCTGGAAGATGAGACGCCAACAGTTGAAGCGGCAGCCAGCGCCGTCGGCGTTCACCCGTCGCAAATTTTGAAGTCGGTTCTATTTGTGGTGAAGGAAGGAGCGGACGACCTGCGCCCGGTGCTTGTCGTCGCCAACGGCCTTTCGCGCATCTCTTATAAGAAGTTGGCGGATTACCTGGGCGTCTCGCGGCGACAGGTGCGCATAGCGCAACCGGCGCAGGTCAGGGAGCTGACCGGTTATGCAGTAGGTACGGTGCCTCCATTCGGGCACCGGCAGTCGTTGCAGACATTACTGGACGAGGGTGTGATAGACGAAGACGAAGTTTATGCGGGTGGTGGCGCCATTAACGCCCTAATTCACTTGCGGGTTGCCGAGATGCAGCGCGTGTTGAACGCAGAAGTGGTTGCCCTGAGCGAAGAGCCGTGACCGCGTTCAGGAAGCCAGAACGATAGGTTCGGTGCGCGTGAAGAGCCGTTGCCGGCTGTAGAGTATGGCGATGACGACGCCTCCCACCAGCAAGAGGGCCAGCACGAGGAGAACGAGTTTCTTTTGATGCGAATTCATCATGACAACTCCAGATTGGCGGGAGCCGGCCTTACTCTAGTAGCAGCCCGCAGATAGAAACAAAAGAGGTGTCGTTTTCGTCAGCCGGGCAGTGCTGGTAGGCGACTTCGACGCCTTGCGCCCCATCCAGATAGCGCAACATCAGGTAAAGGGAGGAGAAGCCGCAGATGCGGTTGCCGTCGCCAACGCTGGCAATCTCTTTATAGAAAGCGGCGTGGTCGCCTTTGTTGATGGCCGCAACCAGACGACGGTCACTGCTGGTTAACATCTCCTGCCGTTGGCTGTCGATGGGGAAGGGGTCGCCGAAGTTGGGGCCCACGTGCGCCAGATCGACTGAAGCGACCGCCAGCACATTGCGACCGGCTGTCTCTTCTTGCAGCGTACGTACAAAGGCGTTCAGCATTTCATCATCGGCCGGGTGATGCCCATTGTGGACGAAGTGGTGGAAGGAGCCACAAAGGATGGGCACCATCGGCGCCGGTTCCTGGCCCAGGCGCTGGTAGGTGTGGTGGAGCCAGACGGCGGAAAGCTCGATGGAGTGCTCTTCACGGTGGTTCAGCTCCAGCTCAAACGCCTTCTCTGGGCCGAGAGCGGCGGCCAATTTATTGACAAGCTCCGGCTCGGCCGGCAGTGTGCCGTAGGGGGTGGCGTATGGTTGCTGGGTGAGGGTCACTGTGCCCAGCCCGCCGTTATGGTCGGTGCCGAATATGAGGACAAGATCGGCTGCGGCGACAGCCCCCGCGGCCTGTTGCCATACCTGGGCATAGACGGGACCGCCTCGCTGGTAATCGATGTGCGGAGAGACAATGGCCCGGCCGCGCCACTCCTGATGGCCGTTTACATGGCCGTCGCTATAGGATTCGAGAAATTGGGACAACTCGCGCGGATTGCCGGGATAGCCGAGGCCGGCGAGGGCCGGTGGGCGATGAGGCTGGCTGCGAAATGCGGCCAGCTCTCGCTGCATCGCCTGTCGTGACCGTTCGTTGTCCAACAGGTAGGCGCTGTCGAGCGCGTCTATTGTTTCCTGGACCACCTCAAAAGGAACCAGCTCTCCTACCTCAATACAGAAGTCGCGGTGCAACTGCTGCAGGTCGCGCGTACCATCCATCAAGGATAGCATGATTGCCAGCGGCGTTGGCAAGAACAGTTGCTGCTCTGATAATTGCATGGGATCGCGTAACAGCCAGAGTTGCTGCCCTTGATAAATGACAGGTTGGAAATCGAGCAGGCGTAGGGTTGGTTTAGTGGACAAAATCCGACTCCTGGTATACAGATCACACTACAAGAGGGGCGATCACCACGGCCCACTCTTGAAGTATGCAAATAACGAGGCAAGAATGCAACCATCGATAAAGGGCACACGGCCCGCTGCCCGGAATTGGCATCAGCCAAAGGTGGCGGGCCCTCCTCGTGCCTTCTCAACTGATTCTCTCATGAAATCGTTCCTGTTCCTGCTTCTGGCAATGGCGGTTGCGCTGTTGCTGGCAGGGTGCAGCGCGCTGCGCGGTTCCGGCTTGCTTTCCGGCGGCGACGTTGCCCCGGAAGTAGCGGCCACGGCGCCGCTCAACGGCGACGGCCCTGCTCAGGCCACCATGCAGCCGACAGTTCCGGTGGCCACCGCGGTTCCTGTTACCCCGTCTCCGGAGCCGTCGCCAACGTTGGCATTGCTGTCAGGCAGTCCCTCCCTTGGCGACCCGCTCACGCCGGAGCTGGGCAACACCGGATATGACGTCCAGCATTATGACCTGGACCTGGCGATAGATCCGCAGGCGAGGCAAATAACGGGCACGACCACGATTGAAGCAATGACCACGATGCCTAATCTGGGGCAGGTATCGTTTGACTTTATTGGCTTTGAGATCAGCCAGCTAGTTGTCAATGATCTGCCGGCCACGTTCCGCCGCGAAGAAGGAAAGCTGTGGGTTGAGCTTCCAGAGCCGCTCTTGCAGGAAGGGACGCCGTTCACCGTCGCGGTGAGCTATGCCGGGGCGCCAGAGCAGGTCGCTTCTCCATATATCCACTATGCGGACTACCTGGGTATTACGTTTGGCAACAGTCAATTCTACACTTTGTCCGAACCGGACGGCGCCCGTTACTGGTTCCCCGCCAACGACCACCCCAGGGACAGAGCGACGTTCCGCATCCAACTGACAGTTCCACTCGGCATTGCTGCCATTTCCAACGGGCAGCTGGTCAGCAGCCGGCTGAGTAACATGCCTGATGGCAGCGACGCGGCGACGTTTGTCTGGGAACATGATTATCCAATGGCCACTTATCTGGCGCTGGCCGCCGGAGGCCATTACCTGCGCGTGGAAGATACATCACCCAACGGTATCCCGCTCGTTTTCTACTACTTCCCCGAGCTGGAAGAAGAGTATCTGGACGCTGTGGAGATTACCGGCGAGGCCATCGACTGGATGAGCGAGCTGTTGGGGCCTTATCCCTATGACAGTTATGGGCAGGCCAGCTACTATGCTCTGGGTATTTCGATGGAGATGCAGACGATGACGTTGCTCTCCTTCCAGATGCTGGACGAGCGAACCGTTGTGCACGAGATGACCCACTCCTGGGTTGGCAACTGGGTGGGCCTTGACAACTGGGGCGATACCTGGCTCAAAGAGGGGCTTGCCACTTATATGGAAGTGTTGTGGCTCTCACGCAACAACCCGGCTGAGCTGGAGCGTTTGGTTGATGAAATCAGGACCGAGGTTGCGGAAAAAGGCCGTGATTACCCATTGGATCAACCGCCCCCCGAGCGCCTTCTGAGCTTCGATAGCTACCAGCGAGGCGCTTTATTGATGCATGCCTTGCACCAGGAAATGGGCGACGAGGCGTTCTTTGAGGGATGGCGCACGTACATCACGCGCCACGGTGGAGAGGTGGCAGGCCAGGAGGCCTTTGAGACGGCCATGGAAGAGGCGGCTGGCTATGAGCTGGATGACATCCTCAGCCAGTGGCTATCACAGCCGTCTGCGCCCTAGCGTCAGCCGTCAGCCGCTGTTCCTGCTCTGGAGGAGGCTGCGCCAGACGGCGTAACGGTCGGCATCATGGTCGAAGGTGAAGTAAACGACCCGTTCCTCTGTCGCTTCCTTGCGCAGGGGTGCGTCGTTTAACTCATAGAAGCGCGGTTCCTCGGCGAATTCTGGCCCCCAACTGACGGTGAAGCGCAGCGCCAGGGCCGTCTGCGGTTCGCGGCCGAAGATCAGATAGCCGGGCTGTACCTCCCGGATGTGCTGAGGCTCGATGATCTGGTACAGAAAGCTGTCGGGGCCATTTTGCACCATTACCACATGTTGCCCCAGCGGCACCCGCCAATATTCGGCCGGGTGCTCCACCACATAATTCTCAAAATTCTGCACGCTGAAAATGCCGGTGGCACGCAGGGGTACCCGCTGTTCATCGGCCGGGGCCGCAAATTCATCGTCCAGATCGACCTGTGGATCGCCGACAAACCGCTTATAACCGGCGCGACCGGCGAGCGCGAAGGCCAGCACCAGAAACAACGCCACGCCTAACCACACCAGCTTCCAGGGCTGCGGCCAACGTAGCAGCACGCCGGCGAAGAAGATGAAAAGGGGCAGCAACACCAGCCAGGCGCTGACCGACAGGCCCAGCAGCGGGCGCCGTCGCGCCCAATACATGAAGGCATAGAGCCGGCTCAGAAGTCGCATAGGCTGCTCTCTAAGCGAATGTCTCTAGGTGAATGGTTGTAGAACTTCCAGCATCTCTTGCTGGATATGCCCGTTGCTGGCCGCCAGCGCCACCTGATAACCGGGTTGCAACATCACCGGACCGCCATCCATACCCGTAACGGTACCGCCTGCCTCCTGCACAAGCAATATCCCAGCAGCGATGTCCCAGTTGGCCAGTTTGTATTCCCAGTAGCCATCCACCCGCCCGGCGGCGACGTAGGCCAAATCCAGGGCAGCTACTCCAGGCCGCCGTACGCCTTGTGCGCGCTTGATGAACGCGCTAAATTGGGCCAGGTTGTTCAGCTCGCTATGGTGCCGGTCATAGGGAAACCCTGTCGTCAGCAGGCTGTTCAGGAGCTTGCCAGTTTCGCTGACTTGTAGCTGTTGCCTGCTGCCATTGGAGGTTAGAAAGGCGCCTTCACCGCGGATGGCGTGGAAGCATTCATCGCGCGTTGGATCATAAACAACGCCCAGCAACGGTTGTTGTTGACGATAGAGGGCCAGAGAAACGGCGAACATGGGGAAGCCGTGCGCAAAGTTGATAGTACCGTCCAACGGATCGATAAACCAGATATATTTTGCACCATCCTGCTCCCCATAATCGCCTTCTTCAGCCATGAAGTGGTGGTCGGGGAACAGACGGCGTAGCTCGCCGGTAATGAACGATTCAGCCTTTTTGTCGAATTGGGTCACGACGTCGATTGCCGTGCTTTTGTACTCAATCTGCTTGGTCTGACCAAATCCCTCGCGCAGCAGCTCCCCCGTCTGTCGCGCAATACGAAGTGCGTGTTCTTGTATTTCCTGTAACTTCATATGGCTATTGTAGAGCGTAATAGGGGATAAGGACAACTGTTCGAGCTGGCCCTGTCATACTTTGGCCAGAGCGCCCACCAGGTGCAGCTTCCGTGCCGTTGGCAGCCGCTGGTCAACCCAGGTTGAAAGGCGAAAGAGGGTGGGGGTAAAGGCCAGGTAGGTGGGGTCGGCGATAAAATGTAACTCCGCCAAGCGCAGCCCGGTCTGTTGCGCCAGCTTTGCCAACTGCGATTCGCTGTTGGCGCGGTAGTAGGTGGGGAAGGTGTCGGGTGCGTCGCGCCCGTAGAGGCGGGAGACGAGCATGGTCTGAACACGACCCAGGTGGCCCAGCACCCGGTTCAAGATGGCCACAGGATGGCGGGCGTTGGGCGTAATGAAGATGAAGCACCCTCCCGGGCGCAGAATGCGGGCGATTTCGCGAAAGTCGGCCAGCGGGTCGGGCAGATGCTCCAGCAGCCAACTGGAGAAGACGAGGTCAAAGCTGTTATCGTGAAAGGGTAAATGGCCGCTCATGGCCTGCAGGCGCGGCAGCGGCAGGCGATGCTCGCGTAACGAGAGCAGATCGGGATCGACGCCTACGATCCGGGAAAGAGGGTGCGAGAGCTGTTCAACCAGTCCGCCGCGCCCACAGCCCAGGTCAAGCAGTCTGCTTTGCGGCGCCAGCCGTTGGCGCACCATAGAGGCGTATACCTCCGTTGCCGGACGCCAACCTGGGTGTTGCTGGCGGTACTGTTCGCGTAACTCGTTCTGTTGCTCTAAAGATAGCATCGGGCGCTGTGCCTTTCGGATAGCAGACTGACCGGTGCGGGCTTATAATCCGCGCCGATGGCGACTATAGCGCGAAGAATGACGAAGAGGCAAACGGTGCGCTTCACGCTGGCCTTGTTCACGGTGCTCTTGGTAATGGCCGGGGCCATGCTCTGGCGGCAACAGACGCAACGACAACAGAGGGCACAATTACGGGCACTGGTCGCCAGGTTGGGGCTGGAGCCGTTGCAGGCTGAAGCGGAGGTCAATCCGGCGCAGATGCGGTTGGGGCAACTACTTTTCTTCGAAAAGGAGATGAGCGGCAACCGCGACGTTTCCTGCGCCACGTGCCACCACCCGCAGTTGGCGACCACCGACCATCTGGCGCTCTCCATCGGCCCCGGCGGTCGCGGGCTGGGGATAGCGCGACAGCCTGATCTGGACAGAAGGGTCGTGGGACGCAATGCGCCCGATCTGTTCAACCGCAGCCTGGCGCAGTGGGAGAGCCTCTTCTGGGATGGGCGCGTCAGCCGCGGTAGCGATGGCCACTTTGATACCCCGGCCGGGACTCATTTGCCGCAAGGCCTCGACAGCTTACTGGCAGCGCAGGCGATGTTCCCGGTGACGTTGCGCGACGAGATGCGCGGTGGATGGTACGACACGGCAGGGTATGCCAGCGAGCCAGGGGCTGGCGGCGAGGGACCATATAGGCTGTCGCCGGGTGGCTGGTATGATGAAGACGTCTTTGGCCAGCCGAATGAGCTGGCGGCCATGGGTGATGGGCCGGAGCAGATGCCTGTGATCTGGTCGGCTGTCACGGCCCGGCTGCTGGATATTGCGGCCTATGACCAGCTTTTCCAGGAGGCCTATCCGGAAATCCCGCTGCAGCAGATTTCGTATGTGCAGGTGGCCAACGCGCTCGCGGCTTTCCAGGCGCAGGCCTTTACCTTTGTCGATTCGCCCTGGAACCGCTATTTGAATGGCGAGGAACAGGCGCTGACGGAGGAGGCCAGGGCCGGGGCGCTGTTCTTCTTTGGCGGGGCGCACTGTGCGGGCTGTCACGCGCCGCCCCTTTTTACGGACCAGGGTTTTCACAACATCGGCGCGCCTCAGCTAGGGCCAGGCCGCGCCGGCAGCTACGCACCGCTCGACTATGGCCGTTTCGACGTGACGGGGGACGAGGCGGACCGCTTCGCCTTCCGCACGCCTTCCCTGCTCAACGTGGCGTTGACGGGACCGTGGCTGCATAACGGGGCCTATGATTCGTTGGAGGCTGTGGTACGGCATCACCTGGACCCGCGACAAGCGCTACGTGAGTATGACGGCGGCCCCTTGCCAGATTACTTGCGGGAAACGGTGCAAAACGAAGAGGTGACGGTGAACGCGATTCTGCAAACATTGGACCCGCAACTGCCGGGGGAGCTGGAGTTGAGTGATGGAGAGGTGCGCGCGCTGGTGGCCTTCCTGGAAGCTCTGACTGCCCAGGGCGCAGGCGATCTGTCGCATCTGGTTCCAGAGGCCGTGCCCAGCGGTCTGCCGGTGGGGGAGTGACGGGGTCAGGTTGGCGGAGGGGCTTCTTGTAGAACTTCCTGGTAGATACGTTGCACGTCGCTAAGGTGTTCGCTCATCAGGCGCGTGGGGCGAATGTTGGACTGTAGCTGGCGCAAGAGGGCCGGTTCCCGGTGCAGCCGTTCCAGGATAGTAGCCAGCGCCTGAGCGTCACCGGGGGGAAAGAGCAGTCCGTCGACGCCATCGCGGATCTTCTCAGGCATCGCGCCAATGTCCGAGGCCAGCAATGGCACGCGCGCG
>CAZRTM010000001.1:0-13618 GCA_964602995.1 uncultured Ardenticatenaceae bacterium | reverse complement strand
GCGGATCTTCTCAGGCATCGCGCCAATGTCCGAGGCCAGCAATGGCACGCGCGCGGCGAACATCTCCTGAATGGTCAGGGGTGACACTTCGTACCATAGGGTTGGCAGCACGGCGACGTCGGCCTCTGTCAAGAGCATCTGCCAGAACTCTTCACGACCAATGCGGCCGGCGAGGCGGATGCCGGGATGGCGGATCTTGTCCCGGATCATGTGCACGTAATCGGGGAATTTGTCCAGGTCGCCATAGATGGTGAGGGTGACTTCCGGTGGGAGCTGGTTGGCCGCTTTGACAAGTACATGGGTCCCTTTTTGCGGGGCGATGCTGCCTACGTAAACGACGTGCAAGCGGCCCGCCTCGTGGGGTAAGGTGGGCGGCTGGGCCTGCAAGACATCCTGTGGCACTGCAATGCCGTGGGGCACGACCACAATGTTGTCGGCGGGCATGTTCAATTGCGCATAGATATCGCGGACGAAGCGGGTGGGAGCAATCACACGCCCTGCGGCGCGCAGCCACTGTTGCAGGCGCTGGGAGCGATAGGCGAATAGGGGAGCAAGGGGCGGAGCCAGCCAGCGCCGGTCGCCAATGCCGGAGCGCGCCAGCGCACAACGGGCGCAATTAAGCCACCACTCCGGCCCGCCACAGATGGTGCCGTCGTAGTTGGTGATTAGCTGGCCGTTGGCGCAGGGAAACCAATAATCGTGCAGCGTGATGATGAATGGGACGCCGGCAGCCTGTATATGGCGCAAAATCTGGAAGGGCAGGCCCATCAGGTGTTGCACGTGAATAAGGTCGGGTCGCTCGCTCTGCAGCAGTTGCCTGAAGGCGGACAGCAGAGCCGGATCCCGGAAGTTGCTGAGGAACACCTGTCCCCGGCTACGCGGCCCGGCGGCAGCGCCGTAGATGGTGACGCCCGCCTCATCGCGCTCTACGAAGAAGGGGGCCGTTGTGGCTTCTCGCTGTGAGGGGTAGAAGATGGCCACGTCGTGCCCCTGCTGCGCCTGGAAGCGAGCGAGGGTCTGCGTGTATAGCTCGGTGCCGCCGACATATTCGGGCAGGTATTGGTGAACAAGGTGCAAAATGCGCACGGTCAGGGGTTATCCTTGCTGCTGCAGAACGGTTTGATAGACATCCAGGGTACGCTGCGCCACGCTGTCCCAGCTATAGTGCTGGCGCACCTTCTCCTGTCCCTGGCGGCCTAACGAGTGTCGCAGCGGTTCATCGAGCAGCAGGCGCTCAATGGCCGCTGCCAGGGCCGCCACGTCGCCAAAGGGAACGAGCAACCCGTTACGCCCGTCGTCAACCACGCCCAGAATGCCGCCGGCCTGCGCGGCAATGACGGGTGTGGCGTGCAACCACGCTTCGAGCATCACAATGCCGAAAGATTCGGCGCGGGAAGGCAGGAGCAACATGGATGCTTCTTGAAAGAGGGCGTGCTTTTCCGCTTCGCCCACCGATCCCAGGATGTGTATGGCCTGCCGTGCGCTCACCGGCAACTGACGCACGGCCTGCTCCAGCTCCGGCGTGCTGCGGCCAACCAGGGCCAGGGACAGATCTGGATAGGACGGGTGCAGGCGGCCAATGGCCTGGACGGCGTGAATGGCGCCCTTGTCGAAGGTGGCGCGCCCCACAAAGAGGGCGTAGGGTGATTGCAGTTGATAACGCTGCAGAAGTTGAGCAGCGTCAATAGCCGGAGGAGGGGGATCGACCCCGCCGCCCACGATGGTAACTTTGCGTGGCGCAATGCGCCAGTGCTGGAACCCTTCCTTTTCGACTTCAGTCAGCGTCAGCACGGCGGCGGCGTCTTCTAGAATGCGGCGCTGGTGGTCCATCGTCGCGTTGCGCGCCACCTTCGCTCGTCTGGCCTCGCCAAAGTGGCTGAAAGGGGTAAGAACGTAGGGGATGCCCTGGCGGCGGGCATAAGACCAGGCAGCGGCGAGCGGGTATTCCCAGGACAGGTTGAAACCGTTGACGATGTGCGGCGCTTCTTCAAGCTGTGATAGCGCTTCTTCCAGGCCCACGATAGGGGGGATGCGCCTGGCCATCCTGAGCAAGAGGTTGGTCTGGTCACCAGGCAGGGCAGATACCATGATCATGAGCGCACGCCAAAGGTGCAGGCCGCGCCGCCCGCCCGGAAAAGGGCTGATTGGGCAGCGAATCACCTCTAGTGGCCCGTCGCTTTCGCGCTCAATGGTGGAAGAGGTGGAAGAGGGCGTCCCTTCCCAGAATGCCTGTTCGGCCCTGGCGCTGCTGGTAACGACCGTCAGACGGTGCCCACAGCCGGCCAGAGTCAACGCCAGCGAACGCGCATATCGTTCTCCACCGCCGTCGAAGGGTGGAAAGCCAGGTGTTACGAAAAGTACGTGCACCGCTTTAACCAGGAGACAGCCACCCTGAATGGGCGACAGATTGTTGGACAAATGGAGGGCGATTATAGAGCAGCTTCAGGGGGCAAGCAATGGAGAGTGGTGTAGGACAAATTTGCAAATTTGTCCTACGCTTTGAGAAAAAAAGAACCGCCCACGAGGGGCGGTTCCGATCTTTGCCGTCAGGCAGTGTGTCTAGTTGGTGTTGAGGAGTGGCAGGAAGTGTTCTTCAAAGTCAGCCACTATAATAGTTATCGGAATGGAGAAGGGGGTGCCGGCCACTTGCTGGTTGCCGGATGTTGCGCTGAACACGATTTCACCCAGGTCATGCTGGCCGATAGAGAGGTTAGAAACGTCAACTGTGACCCGGATGGTCTGAGACGTGTCGTAGCTGCCTGAGGACGGGGAAAGGCTGACCCGGTTCGGTGTGTCTGCCTGCCACTGAATGGAGCCGTCGCCCAGATTGCGCAGGGTGAAATTGACCTGCGCCGGACCAGATCTGTCAATGTCGTGAGCAACTCGTATTCGATCTACTGAATCAAAGCGCGGCGGCATCGGTACGTACCCCACACCGGCGGCATCTCTCTTGAACATCGGCCAGTCGGCGGCGGTTGTGGACTTACCCAGCTTCCAGACATAGAGCTTGCTGTTGTGGACCACAAGCTCCAGGCGACCATCGTTGTCAATGTCGCCGACGGCCGGATTGTTGAGCAGCGAGCCATCAGTCATATAGAATGGCTTATCGACGCCGTTATGGAAGTTGTCTTCTGTAATCTGCTTGCCGTCGCCGTCTACGATAGTCACAACCCAACCCTGATTCAAGATGATCTCCATCTTGCCATCGCCGTCGTAATCGGCCAGGATCAGGCCGCTGCCGACGTCGTAGTTAGAAAGGGTTTGACCTAACTGGTCTACGGGCTTGCTAGGGAAGCCGCTGACCATCTTGCCGTCGGCTGTGAGGGCGATGATTGTTCGCGATTCACGGATGCCGACGACAACTTCAGGCCGCGAATCACCAGCGATGTCGCCAATGCTGGGCGAGCTGGGCACAGGTCCGCTGACGGCGATGCCACCTTCCCAGCCGGGCAGGTCCTTGCCGGTGCTATTCATGGCGTATACGCGCCAGCCATTCCTGGGGCGGTCGGGGCTGTTTTCATAATAGAAGCTGCCCGTGCCCACAATGATGTCTGGTGAACCATCTCCGTCTAGATCGGCAATGGCGGGGGTAGATTGGATCGTTTCGTGGAAATAACGTGGGAATCCGGGCAGAAGCTGGCCGAAGCGGTTCAGGGCGTAGATGGAGCCACCACAGTAGCCTGATAGCCAGCCGGGCGGTAGTTCGTAGGGGCATACCCAATCGCCGCCCATATTGCCTTCATCGGTACCGATGATAATGTCTAGATAGCCATCTCCATCCAGGTCGGCAAGTACGGGCGAGCTCCAGATGGTGTCGCCGAGCCGCTGGTTCAGGTCACCCCAGTCGGGGAATTGGCCTTTATGGTGACTGCTTGGCGGGAAGCCGGCGACCAGCGAGCCATCATGATGCCAGGCATAGATGCGCTTATCGAAGCCCCCTACCACAATTTCCAGGTCGCCATCGTTGTCCAGATCGCCCAGAGCGGGGCTGGAGAAGATGGTATCGCGACAGCCAGCCGGTGGCACGTCGTAGTCGTCGGCCAGGAAGGGCCAGCCTGGTTTGATGTTGCCGTTGTGGTCAAGCACGATCAGGCCGCCCTGGGTGCATTTGTTGGCATAAATGGTGCCAGTTCCAACGACAATTTCAGGTTTGCCGTCGCTGTCGAGGTCGGCCACAGCCGGCGAGGACGCGATTTCGTGCGAGCCGCCGGACATACCAAACGCCGGAGCGACGTCCCTGCTCCAGAGCGGGTCTCCATTGTGGCGAAATGCCAGAATGTGACCGTTGTTTGTGGCCAGAACCACATCAAGGTTGCCATCGCCGGTTAAATCAACCAGCGTGGGTGAACTACGGTGGCAATTGTGGTCCGAACTATTCCAGGGGCATGACTTTGCCGGGAGGTCTCTGGTCCACTGGGTTGGAAGGCCACCGTTATTATTTGGTTGCGCTACCGAAGGATCGTTCTCCTGTTGTGGGGGCGATGCGTAGGTAGTGTTTGCCAGAGTGAGGAGTAGCAGTGCCAGGAGACTGAGCAGTAGCTGAGGGAACAACCTCTTCCATGACTTACTCTCAATCATTAAGTCTTTCCTACCGTTACTTTGTTCGGTTGTTTGAGTAGCTAATGTCGACGCCGAGAGTAAGAGCGGTGTACTTTACTCTGATCCACTACAGCATCGACTCTCAGTCTAGCGGGCATAAGAGTACCCCTCAATAGGATAGATGTTATAGTACCTTGGTAAGGGGGTACTGTATTGGGATGTTCGGGCGGATGGTGACGGTGGGGAGGACGTGTTCTACTCGAGGAGGATGGGCCGCACGAACCTGTTCAGCACGCAGTCAGCTTCTCAAGTACCTGGCGATAAATAGCGGTAATTACCTGCCAATCATAATGGTGATTGACGTAACGGCTGCCATTCTGTCCTAACTGTTCCCGCAGTGCGGGCTGTTCTAAGAGGAGATCGAGCGTGGCGGCGAATTCAGGGTATGAGCTGTAGTAAAGCCCACCGTTGCTGGCACGAACGAGGTCTTTGAGCACTTCGCAATCGCCGTTCACCAGCACTGGCTTCTCTCTCGTCCACGCCTCCAACGTGATCATGGAGAGGCTTTCGTAGCGGCTCGGTACAATGACAAGGGTAGCTGCTTCGATGGCGTCGAACTTATCCTCCTCGTGGACAAAACCGAGGGGTAGGAAGGCGGGATTGTCGGGGGGAGTGACGACGCCTTTGCCGGCAAGAGCCAGCGCGATATGGGCGCCACCGTCCTCCCGATAGCGCAGGAAATAATCCAGCAGCTCTGGCACGTTCTTCGAATGGTCCATGCGGCCCATGTAGAGGGCGAAATCACCCTCTACGCCGTATTTCTGGCGGAAACGGGAGGCAGACACCGTCTGGGGGACCTTGATACCAATGCCTGCAATATGGTCGTTGTCACGCCGGCCATTGCGCGTGACGCGGTTCACCAGCCGTTTCTCGGTGCTGGTATTATAAACGATGGTGTGCGGCAGATGAAACAGGGGGCGGAAGAGCGGCAGATAGAGGAATGGCTCATCGTGGGCGGTTGGCACCAGAATCGCTTTGTCGGCGACCAGCGGCAGGCTGTAGAACGTCGTGGCGTAGAGGTAGGTGAAGAAGATGAAGGCGTCGAAGTGGGGATATGCTTCTTCCAGATAGTTGAGCAATCCGCGCGAAAGCGGTCCCTGCTTCTTCATCCACTCCAACTGTTCCACCGGGGAACTGTTGCTGTTCAGAATCTGCCCCGTCAGCTTCTGAAATTTCTTCCAGTTGCGCGGCTCGTCGACGGGGAACCGGTGCAGGTGCACGCCGTTGAGGACGCTGTCACCTGCTTCGTATACATTTTCCCAACTGTAATAATCGACAGCGCAGGTGGTGATGACGTGTACCTCAGCCAGCGGCAGCAAATGTTCGGCCAGCCAGCGCGCGTGTAGCTCAGCCCCGCCGTTGACCTCTTCTCCATACCGTTGCACCACAACTGCCACGCGCCACTGTTTCATGCTCATCCCTGCCCGGCTATCTCTTTGAGGAAGTGGATGAGGTTTTGTTTCAGCGCCTGGTCGGTGTAGCGGCAGGACCAGCGCCGCGCTTCTTCGCTTAACGCCTGATACTGGGCGTCGTCGTCCAGCACTGCCAGAATCGCCTGCGCCGCCTCAGCCGAGCGCGCCTTGTCCACGACGATTGCGGCCGGCCCCGCAACCTCGGGTAGCGGTGGAACATCCTGCACGACGGTGGGCACGCCGAAGAAGAGGGACTCGGCCAGTGGCACGCAGAAGCTTTCCCATTCAGAAGTGGCCAGGTAGAAGGTGGCATGGTTGAAGAGGGCAGCCAGCAGCGCCGGATCGTTGACCTGCCCGGTGAACAGCACGCGGGAGCCTAGCTTTTTCTGGGCGATGAAGCGGTCAATCTGCTGCTGGTAGCGCGGCGTGTGTTCCCGTGAGCCGACTACAACGTAGACCATCTCTGGCCGCTTCTGGTGCAGCTCGGCGAAGATGGCCAGGGAGGCCAGAATGTCCTTCTGGGGCACCACACGGCCCACGAACAGGAAGTAGTCGAGCTTTGAGAGGAGCGCTGCAAGGCCAGGATCCTCGCTGCCGTCGAAAAGGGAAGTATCGACGGCGAGGGGGATTTTGTGGACGCGTTCCTCGGCGCAGCCCAGGGCGCGCAGCCGGTCCGCCGTGTACTCGCTGTGCACTACAAAGCGGTCGAAGTAGGAGACGAACTCCGGTAGCAGGTCCAGGCCCGACTGGCAGAGAAAGCGCATATGCTCATTCTGCCCCTTGAAGAGGTGCGGCGGGCAAATGCCGTGGTAATCCATGATCTTGTAGTCGTTGCTGGTCATGGCAATTTCCACGTTGTCGGCGTAGATCGAGTAATGGAACCAGAGAATGGCCTGGCCGGTGTTCTGGTAGAGTGAAGAATGGTGGGCGGCGTGGGCCAGGCGCGGATCGACGTAATCGGCATAAATATCAACCCGCGCCCCCAGCTCTCGCAGCAGGCGGGCCTTGCTGAAGATGTAGTTGCCGATGGCATCGCCCGGGCTGAGGGCGGCGGTCATGATGTTAATCTTGAGTGGCCGTTGGGTCATGGCTTACTCACCGATGGAACCGGGCTGAGTTGTTCTAGCTCATAGAGCAACGTGCGGTACTTATCGATAATCACGTCCCAGACGAAGTTTTGCAAGACATAGTGACGGCCTTGCCGGCCCAGTATCTGGTTGATGTCGTGGTTATCCAGCAGGAAATCGACGGTGGCGGCGAACTCCTCAGCGGAGCTGAAATAGAGACCACCGTTGGAGCGCTGTACGTGGTCCAGGGTGACGGCGCACCGTTCGTGTACCAGCACAGGCGTTCCCGCACGCCAGCTCTCCATGAGGACAATCGAGAAGCTTTCGTGTAGAGAGGGTTGGCAAAGGACAGCGGCCGCGGCGTACGCGTCGCGCTTGTCCTGCTCAGTGACGAAGCCCAGATCCAGGACGTACGGCGCCAGCGCTGGCGTAACCTGCACTTCGCCGGGGCCGATGAGAACAAGGCGGGCGTCATGCTGCTTGTGTGCAACATAATTGTGCCAGTAGTCCAGCAGGAGGGGGGTGTTTTTGCCCGGTTCGCGCCGCCCGACATAAAGGACGAAAGGGCTGTCAATGCCATATTTGCTGCGGAACCGTTCGGCGTTCCCCGCTTCATCTCCGCGCGGGGACAGGTCTTCAATGCCCATGCCTACCACACGCCAGATTTGCGACGGCGCTTCGCCCAGCAATTGCCGGGCCAGTTGTTGCTCCGCTTCGGAGTTGAAAAGCAGCGCGCGCACGTTGCGCAACATGGGCCTGAAAATGGAAAGCCGGGCGTAAGCTTCATCGTGCAGGCAGGGAATGATCACCGAACGTTGGGGGTGAATCTGTGCGCCATAGTAGGTGGAGGCGAACATGTAGCCAATGAAGAAGAGGATGGTCTGTTGGCCGTGCTGGCGAATATGCTCATAGAGGCCGGGGCTTTTGAACATCTCCTGTACGAAAATATGCTCTTCTTCGGCCGTAATAGACAGCCCCTGCATCAGGCGCCAGTTGATGGCATCGAACGCGTTCCTGTCCCGCTTCTTGACCGCAAAGCGGCGCACCGGGACGCCGTTGACGTGCGCCAGGCCCGGCCGGTGGTAATTGCGGTTCCAATCACCGTGCAGGTGTTCCAACGTTGTGGTCCACACCTCCACATTGAAACCGCTCTGCTGCAGCCGCTCGGCCGTGGTGCGCGCTAATGCTTCGGCCCCACCGGGAATATCCGGGCCATACCAGGGCGTGACAAATGCTATAGGGGGTAGCGCAGCGGTGTCAGTCAGGTTCACAGCTCACAGCTCACGGTTTACGGCTTACGGTCTACGCCTTACGGTTCACGTCCACGACTTTCTGCCTCTTCTCCATCCACACCGGCCTCCAGATCCTCAGCCATGATACTCACGGCGCGTAGCAGGTGCGTGTTGAAGGTGATTTGCTGGGCAGCGAGCTGGTTGACGTAAAAGAGAACAAGCTCGTGCAGCTTGCCGCGCAGCCACTGCAGGAGGGGGCCAATGACGGGCAGCGAGGATTTGCTGACGAACATCTTGACCTGGAGCTTGTCGTAAGTCAGGCCGGCGTGATAGAGATGTTCGTAAAATTCGGGCGAGAAGCGCTTGCCGCTGACCTTCACCGGGGCCTGGCCGCCGGGTCTTCTGGCGGCCTCCCGGGCCAGGATCTGCTCCCGGATCTGCTGCATGATCGCTTCAACATCTACTTGCTCTTCCGTATGACTGGTTTCCTCTTCTGACATAGCCTCTCCAAATCTTAGCGTCTTAGCTCCTCCAGGCGGGCTAAGGGTAACACCCATCGCGCAGGAATCAAGCGAGTGGGCTTGTGCTCGTAAGCGTTCTCCAGGTAAGTATAGTTAATTTCGATTGTTTCTTCCTGCTCGTAAGGCCAGCGCTGTTGCTCCAGCGGCGCGCCATTTCCAACCCAGTAGACGGTAAACCCTTGCGCCTGCCACTTCGCTACTTGCTCTGCCAGACGTGGATCGTCTACCGCTGCCACATCGCGCAAGGTAAACGCATCGTGCCCGTGCAGGTAGTGTAGCGGTGTGCCTAACAGATCGCCCATGCTGACCGGCGCGGGGTCGTTGAAGATGAACAGCGCCTGTTCATCAACACGTTCGGCCAGTTGCGCCACCTGCTCTGTCAGGCCCTGGGCATCGACGTGGGTGATGAAGCCACGGGCCGACAGCAGCAACCCGGCGAGCCAGATGGGAATGAGCAAGAGGCCAACGGCCCGCAGCCAGGGCCGGCGCTGCTGCGCCAGCCAGCCCAGGAGATAGGCAGCGCAGAGAATGAAAAAGGGCAGCGTGGCCGGCACGTAGCGGCGCATGGCGTAAATCTGGTGGGGCGTGGCCTGGATGCGCCAGAGGTAGACCAGGGAGAAGAAGAGGCCGACGCCGATGATGGCCACGTTCTTGCGGTTCAAGCGCCACAGCAGCAGGCAGGCGCCAAAGGCGCCTAGCCAGACGCCCGGCAGCCCCAGATACCAGCCCAGGCGGCGCAGATTCTCGCGGTCGGTGACGACGATGGTGCTGCCATCGTACCATTCGGTGTAAGTGGGCACCGCGCCAATGACCGGCCGCACGAACCAGCCATAACCGGCCAGAACCAGAATGAGCAAAGCGCCCAACGCCAGCAGGGAGCGGCGATGGCGGTATAAGTCGATGCGGTCCCGCCAGCGCAGGGCGAGCAGGAACAACAGGAGAGCGACGGCGACCAGCGCAACAGGAGCTGCCCCCAGGCGGCGCAGCACACCGCCGATATAGTAGCCGATGCGGTAAAAATAGGGTGTGCTGAAGATGGCCCCGTGCACCGCGGTATGCAAGACGAGGGCTGCCACGGGCACGAAGAACCAGAGCTGCGCCGGCCGCCACTCGCGGCGCAGGAGCAACCATAGCGCGGCCAGGAAGGGGATGGCCAACAGGAAGAGGGTGTCGATGCGCGTTAGAAATAGCTGCCCCAACGCCAGGCCGGCCAGCAAGCCCCAGAGTGAGAGCGGGCGTCGCCCCGTCAGCCAGGCGCTAAAGGCCCACAGGCCGCTCCACAGCAAAAACTGTGTCAGCATTTCGGTGACCGGGTAGCGCGCAAACCAGACCTGCATGGCGTTGGCTGTGAGGCCGAAGAGGGTGAGCATGGCCACAGGCCAGTTGCTGAACTGGCGCACGGCGAAATAGACAGCGAGGGAGCCGAGCAAGGCCCACAGGCCGGTCATCAGCAAGGCCGCGCGCACGCCGCCCGCAGCATAGGCCACAGCCTGCCAGGTGGGGTGCAGGTGGAAGAAGTCGGGAATGACGCGCCCGGCCGGTTCCAGAACGACGTTAAAGCCGGGGTAGAGATAATAAGGTGTCCCTTCTCCTGCGCGACGCTCGCGCAACAGGGCCGAATACAGCGCCGGGTCGAGAGTGGCAAGAGTTTCATCCTGCATCAGGAGCTGGCCGCTCTCGGCGACGTGAGCGGCGGTGCTGAGGTAAACACCGGCGTCTGCCCCGCCCAGAACCGCTTCGTGGGGCCGGAAGAAGAGCCAGACGGCGGCCGGGAGCCACAACGCTAACAGCACGTATTCCAGCCGTGCCGGGAGCTTGATTCCCGCGAATGTGGCGTCGGGTGGGGAAGCCGGTTCTGCACTCGTTGTTGTGGCGGGTGTGACAGCCATGCGCCGGGAGGCAGCAAAGAGCAGGAGGACGGCGGCCAGCCAGATGGCAGCGAGGGCGCCCAGGGAAAACCAGCCAACTTCGGCGAGGAAAAAGGCCAGCCAGCCGATCAGCAGCAGGCCCAGAACGAGGCGGGCAAAGAGGCTCTCCAATGGATGCCATTTCTCGTTATGGGGCGGGGTCAGTGGCCGGTTTTGCAGCAGGACATGGCCCAACAGCCAGCCTGCCAACAGGAGCAGGGGAAAGATGAACCAATCAGACATGTTGCAGAATCTGGTGGATGGCCCTCACGTAGTCGCGGGCAGTGGTGGATGGGTGGTGCCGGGTGGCAGTATAGCGTTGCGCCCGCTGGCCGATCTGCATTCGTTGCGCGGCATCAGCCGCCAGTTGCTCAAGCACGGCAATGAGCGCTTCGTCATCCAGCGGTGGCGCTTTGACCACAACGTCGTCTGGCAGCTCGGCGTACCAGCCGTGGTCATAAACCACCACCGGCCGCGCCGCGGCCATCGCACGCAAAGCCGCGGCAGAAGCTTCGCCCAGAGTGGGGTGGCGCAGGTTGAGGACGATGTCGGCCGTGGCCAGCCACTCGCCGAATGCGTCTAATCCCTCGACGTAGCCGGTGACGTGTACCTTGTCAGCCAGAGCGTTGTCCTGCAGCATCTGCTCTAACCCGGCTTCGGCCTCTGGCAGCACTTCGCCCACGATGAGATAGCGAGCCTGGGGCCAGCGTTGCTGCAGGCGAGCGAAGGCGCGCAGGGCACGGTCGAGCTGTTTGGCGGCAGTGACCTGGCCAAAGCTGGCCAGGATCAGGGCCTCATCGCGCCAGGGCAGCTCGTGGCGTCGTATCTGGTTTGTGCCGTGAGCCACGATGGGGGCGGCGACGCTGTAGGAGTGACATTGAGGCCGGGCGCTCAGAACGGCGGCGCGGGTATAGCGGCTGTGTACCAGCACGCCGAGGCTGAGGTCCAGCAGGCGTTCGTTGAGCGGTACGTCGCTGAGACGGTGTTCGGTCTGGCCCAGGCGAATGGTCCACGCTTCGTCAGCACCTGCCGGCCCCAGCGCATAGGCCATTTCGCGCGCAAACGCAGCAAAATCACCCTGGCCCACGCTCTGTTCGGCCACGAAATGGTGCAGCACGTAGTCGTGCAAGACCAGGATGCCGGGGTAGCGGCGCATCAGGTCATAAAATGGTTGGTGATAGCTGCTGTTTCCCATCTGGTAGAGGGCGGCGTCGAACTGCCAGCGCTCTGCGGCATAATCGGAAAGGGCGCGGATTGTGAACTTCCTGTGGAGCGTGCTATCGACTGCCTCAGGCTCGGGGGTGAAGAGCACCAGCTCGCACAATTGGGCCAGCTCCGGCAGCAAATCGTGGCTATAACCGGCAATGCCGCTGCGCGCAGGCGGGAGCGGGCTGAAATAAGCGAGGCGCAAGGGACGGCTGTCAGGATTCATCACGTTCATCTATCTGCGCTTCCAGGCGGCCCAGCCGTTGGTCGATGGAGGAGAGCAGGCGGTTGGCCTGCGCCAGTTGGGCCGTCAGCTCCGCCAGGTCGTGGATGAGTTGGGTCTGTTCGCGATCCTGTTCGATCAGCCGCTCGTCCTGCTCTGCCAGCCGCTCGGCGACCAGGCGGTTGAACTGGCTCTGTTGCTGTGCCAGGGCGCGCACGACCCAGCGCGTGGCAACGCTGTTCCACGCCTCGCGCACCCGGACAATCAGCGGCCCGACAACGGGCAGGTCTGAGCGAAACGGCTGCTCCTGCAGCTCTGCCTTTTCAATTAACCAGCGATTTCTGTCGTCTGCCAAGCTTATCTCCTCATGCTGTTGCAGCGTGTAAGGATACCAGATTGGGGGAGTTTTTGCCGCAGATGGAGATTGGAGAATTGGAGATTGGGTTTGGCCACGAATTTCACGAATTTCACGAATTGGGGAGAGAAAAAATTAGTGAAATTTGTGTAATTCGTGGCGAAAACCTGATGTAATTCGTGGCGAAAAGTTACGGGTGCCAGGTGATGGTAGGGGGGCGGGCGGGGGTGGAGTAGGGGCCGTTGCGTAGGTCGTCGAAGTAGCCCCATTCTTTATCGTTTCCACCTTCTTTAAGGTAGTTGTAGGCGAAGATGGCGTGGCCGGCGGTGCCCAGGTCGCGGGCGGCCTGGATGCGTTGGGCGATGTCGTCGAAGGTGCCGGGCTGGCCGCCGAAAACGCCGCCGTGGATACCAGGGATGATGAAGCGGCCGGCGTTGGCCGCCTGGTAGTCGGCAGCGTAGGCGCGCCAGACGGTGGGGCTACTGTCGAAGGAGCCGTAGATCATGGGCATCAAGGCGTCGATGTAGCCGCCTCCGATCCACGCTTTGGAGTCCTGGTAGTAGTTGTTGTAGCCGCTGCTGTAGATGGGCCACACGGCGGCGGAGAGCATCAGGTTGGGGCTATCGGCGACGCCGTTGTCGCCGAAGAGCGTGGTATAGAAGCGGCGGACCGTGCCATTGATCTGCTCCCGCTGCCAGCTGGCGTAGCTGGTATGATCCTTGGGCACCACCTGGAAGCAGTTGCCTCCGGCGCGATATTCGCTGACCGGGTCGCAGGAGTAGCCGGCGCCACCGTAGCGTATGTGGTCCAGGTGTAGGCCGTCGATGTCGTAATTCTGCACCAGGTAGGTGGCGACTTCCATCAGGTGATCGTCCACAAAGAAGGAGGCTGGTGTGGCGCGAAGGTAATCGCCGCATATAACCTGATAGCTTGTATTCCATTGCAGGCCACGAGGCCGGCCGGCGCTTATGCCGTGTGCGTCTATTAATTGGTAGTAAAGGTGTCGCGGTTGGGCGGTGGGGGAGGGAAGCTCGCCACAACCCCAGACAGGATAAACGTTGATATAGGCATGCACCTGTATGCCGTAGCCATGAGC